>NZ_CAPF01000051.1:0-18148 GCF_000321165.1 Enorma timonensis | reverse complement strand
ACAATTGAACCCGTCCCCAATGACTCAAAGCGAAGCGCCCGCGTCGGGGAGAGACGCGGGCGCTTCTACAAGGAGGACTAAGACCAAGGGCTAGATCGATGCGGCGTAGGGGCGCACCGGCCAGGCCTGGTACGGGGAGGAACCGGGGTCGCCAGAGGCTAGCTTGCGCAGGAACGCTTGGTAGGAGCGGCGCAGGTTGGCGCGCTGGTCTCCGGAGCGCTTGCGCGGCGTGCGCAGCGAGGTGATGCTTCCGCCTGCGCGGCGGTTTCGCGGCGCAGGCTGAACTCGGTCCGCATCCTTGTTCTGGGTTCGCATACGATCTGCTCCTGTTCTGCGTTGCCGGGCTGCAGCCGCGCGGCGGCGCACCCGACGGTCGTGTATCGAATGCTGTTATATATGTACCGCAGCGCGCCGCCGCTAATCGCCGTTCACAGCGAACACATGAGCCGGCAGCGCAGGGGTGCAGTGCGCTCGCGTTACGCCAGGCGCGCGGTGCGGCAGGTGAAGCGGAAGACGAGCCAGCCGCCGAGCATGCCGAGCGCCCCGATGCCGAGGTTCCAGAGCACGCCCGCCGTGACGCCCAGGTTGAGCGAGAGCACGAAGCTCACCGCGCCGCCGCCGAAGGCGAGCACCATGCCGCCCAGGATGACGATCATGATGGGGAAGCCGCGCTTCACGACCTCGTTCGGCGACATCCACGAGAAGTTGGGCTTGCGCGCGTCGCTCGAGAGCCCGATGTTCACCATGAGGAAGAACGCGCCGAACCCCGTGACGAGCACCTCCGCCGCGCCGAGCGCATCGACCTGCCCGCTCACGAGCAGCACGAGGGCGCTCACCGCGAGCGTCGCCGCGACGGGCAGCGCGTTCGACGCGAGCTTCGCGCCCAGGATCGTGCGCACGGGAAGCGGCGCCGCCGCGAGCACCCAGGCGTTCTTCCCCTCGATGGAGACGGAACACGCCGCGCTCGGGCACATGATGCCGCAGAACACGAACGCCCAGGGAAGCGCGTTCGCCACGACGCCCGAGATGGCGCGGTATTCTGCGGCGCTGAGCTCCACCCCGTCGATGACGCCCGAGCCCAGCATGCCCTCGAGCCCTACCACGCTCAGCGCGACGGCGATGACGAGCATGAACAGGTAGCCGAACAGGCAGTTGAACGCGTAGGACGGGATGCCCAGCAGTGTGCGGAACTCCTTGAGGGCGATGGCCTTGAAGGGGGAAGCGGTGCGCCCGCTGCGGTGCCGGAGCTCGCCGGCGGTGAGGGCGCGGCAGCGCGCGTGCGCGGTGAGGGCGGCGTTGATGCGCAGGTAGTTGCGCTGCATGATCTCGAGGGCGAGCGCGGGGACGGCGAGCGAGACGCCGATGAACGCGGCGAGCGCGGCCACCGACCCGTTCGCCACGGCGTCGCCCATCCAGGCGGCGGGCGGCCACCCGAGGCTGAGCAGGCTGCTCATCGCCGCGAGGCCTCCTGCGAGCTGCTCCATGGCCGCGTCGCCGTCCGCTCCCGCGGTGAACGAGAACCCGTAGAGCACGACGACGAGCGCCGTGAACGCGATGAGCGAGATGACGATGTAGACGAGGTTCGCATGGCGGAAGCGCGAGGCGAGCGCGTTCACGCCGAACGCGAGGAAGGTCGCGATGGCGGTGGGGACGGCGGGAGCGAGCAGCACGCTCAGCGCCGCGCACGCGACCGCCCACGGGCTGCATGCCACGCACGCGAGGTAGACCGCCCACACCGGCACGGAGGCGACGGCGCCCATGAACATGGCGCTGGTGTAGAGCGCCGCCACGCGCGCGGCCACCACGGTGCGGCGCGGAACGGGGAGGGACATGACGAGGTCGAAGTCCGTGAGACCGAAGAGCGTGCCGTTGGCCTTGAGGAACGTGAAGACCACGCCGACGAGCGCGCTGAGCGCGACCGCGAAGGCGGGGAGGGCGGAGCCCAGGCCGAAGCTCACGAGCGTGAGGCCCAGCACGGCAAGGTAGAGTGCCGCGAACGCGACGAGGAGCACACCGGCTACCACGGCGAGCGCCATGCCGATGCGGCGCGATCCCGGCGTGAGCGAGCGGATGAGCGCATGCATCTGCACGCGCATGAGGATGAGGAAGGTGCGCATGGGTGCCTCCTGTTAGCGGTGCTCGGACGGGCTGCTGGGGGCAGGTTTGCCCATGGCGCCGGTGCCCGCGCCGCCGTCCTCGACGAGTTCCAGGAAGACCTCCTCGAGCGTATCGTCGCCGCGCACCTCGTCGGTGGTTCCCGCGGCGACGATCTGGCCGTGGCGGATGATGGCGACCTTGTTGCAGAGCTTCTCGACTACTTCGAGCACGTGCGACGAGAAGAACACCGCGCCGCCGCGCGCCGCGAGCTCGTGGAGCATGCGCTTGAGCTCGTGCGAGACGAGCGGGTCCAGGCCGACGAACGGCTCGTCGAGCACGAGGAGCCGGGGCTCGTGGATGAGCGCGCCGATGACGACGAGCTTCTGCCGCATGCCGTGGCTGTAGCTGGCGATGGGGCTCGCGAGCGCGTCCGTGAGCTCGAGGCGGCGCGCGTACTCCTCGATGCGCGCCTGGCGGTCGCGGACGGGGACCTCGAAGATGTCGGCGATGAACGCGAGGTACTGCAGGCCCGTCATGAAGTCGTAGACGTCGGGGTTGTCGGGCACGTAGGCGCAGAGGCGCTTCGCCGCGACGGGGTCGGCGGTGACGTCGATGCCCGCCACGCTGATGCTGCCGCCGTCGATGGGCTGCACGCCCACGATCGAGCGGATGAGCGTGGTCTTGCCCGCGCCGTTATGGCCGATGAAGCCGTAGATGTCGCCGGGTTCGACGGTAAGGGAGAGGTCGCGCACGGCGATGGTGTCACCGTAGCGCTTCTGGAAATGGGAGACGCTGAGGACCGGTGCGTCGGCAGGGGAGTTCATGGGAAGTCGTACCTTTCTATATGGGGCATGGCGCGCCGGCGCTCGCCGCGGCGCTCTCGACGGCTGCGGTCGCGAGATGCACGCCCAACCGAGGCGAGTGCGCGGCGGGCGTCAGTCGTCAGCCTGGTTGTCCCGGCTGTGCGGCGCGTCGCCGCCATCCCGCTTCGGCAGGCGGCCGGCGCGCTTGAGCGCATCGCGCAGGATCCACTCCACCTGGCCGTTCGCGCTGCGCATCTCGTCATCTGCCCAGCGCTGGACAGCCTCCCAGATAGCGGGATCGATGCGGAGTGGATACTGTTTGCGCGCCATACCATCAACTACTTACATATCGAGCGCTCTGGATATCTTCGTTTCGAGTCTGGCTAACCCGCGTCGGGTCTGCGGCACCTTCCCTTGCGCGCATTCCCGCAGCCGCAGGCGAGGACGCGCGCGAGGGAAGGCGCCGCAGACCTCGCCCAAGTGGTTAGTGCAGCGAGCCTAGTACAGCGAGCCCGCGTTCACGATGGGGTGCGCCTCGCTCTCGCCGCAGAGCACCACCATGAGGTTCGACGCCATCTGCGCCTTGCGCTCATCGTCGAGGTCGATCTTGCCGTGGCTGCCGAGTTCGTCCACGGCCATCTCGACCATGGTGACGGCGCCCTCGACGATCTTCTTGCGCGCGGCGATGACGGCCTCGGCCTGCTGGCGGCGGAGCATCGCCTGGGCGATCTCGGGCGCGTAGGCGAGGTGCGTGAGGCGCGCGTCGTCCACGGCGACGCCGGCGGGCGCGAGCCGCTGGGTGAGCTCGTGCTTGAGCGCGGTCGAGACTTCCTCGATGTTCGAGCGCAGCGTAATGGACTCCATGGAATCCGACGAGTCTTCCGCGTGGTCGTAAGCGTAGATGCTCGCCACGTGGCGGAGCGCCGTCTCGGCCTGCGTGGCCACGAACTGCTCGTAGTTGTCCACGTCGAAGAGGGCCTTGGCGGTGTCGGACACGTGCCATACCACGACGTTGGCGATCTCGATGGGGTTACCCATCTTGTCGTTCACCTTGAGGATCTCGCCGTTGAGCGTGCGGGCTCGGACGGAGATTTTGGTGGAGAGGCCGCTCGCCGCCTTGGACGCCGCCGAGATCTGCTTGCCGAGCGAGAGGCCGGACTTGCTGAGCACCTCGGCCGTGGCCTCCTCGGAGGAGGAGCTGCCGCCCATGCTGCGGCTATAGAAGGGGTTCGCCCAGCGGAAGCCCTCGTCGCGGACGGTGCCCTTGTAGTTGCCGAAGAGGATGCACACGCGCGCCTGGCCGGGCTGCAGCGTGAAGAAACCGGAGACGGGGATCCAGATCAGGCAGAACGCGGCGATGCTGAGGCCCAGGCCCCAGCCCGCGAGGGGGCTGATGGGCAGGCCGGCCTCGTCCGCGGTCGCCATGCTGATGATGCTGAGAACGAACGCCGCGATGATGATCACGAAGGCGACGAGCACCCCGATGAGCACTCCCCAACCGGCGGTCGCTTTGATCTTCTTCTCTACGCTCACTGTGGTTCCTTTCGAAATGCGCCGAGCTGTTCCGTTCGGCGTCGCCCCGGTTTCCTTCGGGGGGGGGGGCAGCTCCCCGGCCACGTGCCCGTGCGCTCGTGGTGATGCCATTGTGATATCACATTGCTATCAGGTCAACTACCGTTCGCCGAATCGGTGAACGGTAGGGCGGGGTGCTGGGCGCGGGGTTGTGCTCGGTGGGCGGGAAATCCGGTGCAGAGGGGCGGATTGATGGGTTGTTTTCCCCGCAAAACCCCTCCATCCCGCCCCGGCGCCGCCCCCCGATTCCCAAAGTGCGCGAAACGAGCGGTTTATGCGGGGGTGGCCAAGTAGTCGGGAAAACGGCAACCTCGCTACCTGCGCTTTTTCTGGCGCGCAACCCCTTGCTACTTGAGGGGGTGCCTATAAAACGTTCGTTTCGCGCACTTTGGGAATCGGCTCGCCTGTTCGCGAGGCAAAACGGGCGGATACGGCAGCAAAATCCAATGCCGCGGGCAGAGCGTGACTGCGGCTCAATACATGCTTAGCGTGAGCTCGCTGACATCACGGGGTATGGGTACTCGCGTATCACACCCATATTAACCTGCGGTTCCGGTAATCTGCGCGGCGCTCCCGGTTCCCTCCCGGCGGCTTCCGGATATGGGGCGCGCCCTCCCGGCGAGAATCATGGCAACCGAAGCCGGAGCGCCACATCGCAACCAACGCAACGCAGCTCGAAGGCAACGGGCGGATGGCCACCGCGACTTACCGAGACTCTGGGAGAAAGGACACATCATGAATTGGGGTTGGTATTCATACGACATGGATGCAGACGAAAACGATTACGAGTCCGGTGCTGATTCGTACCCTACCAATGATGGCGACACCGATTACTGCGCCAAGACAGTCGTCTATGGCAACGGAACAGTTGCCCACTTCGAGGGGATCGACGGCGACTTTGAGACCGGTCACACCCATGAGGTCTACAGCGATTTGGACAGCTACATGTACGGGGGCGAGCCCACGTGGTCTCGCGACGCCGACGATCCCGAAAGCTACGGTCGCGATTGGACGGAGCGCTAGCGCGAATACCCATGCCATCGCAGGTAAAGCGATGGCGCCCCTCACGCCGCGGCGGGCAGTCGATGCCATGTCCGTCGCCGCACATCTTCTTGACGAACAGGGGGCCGGGCTTGCCCGGAGAAGAGGCCCCGGCCCTCCGTTCATGTTGTCTATCCCCATGAAGCAATTTGTGTCATTGCACCTCGTGTGCAGAAAGGAGCACCCCCATGTTCAACAACACTGTGCGCGACGCCGGGCTCGCCCGCGCGAACGGTACGACCGTCCTTGATACGTCTACGAGCCGCAACGTGCTCGACGTTATCTTGCTGTTCGATGTTTCGGTCTCTGAGGACGAGCGCGCCGCCGGGCCGGACAGCCCGCGCCGCATCGATTTGCTCAGCGATGCTGCTCGCACGATCGTTGAGACAATCGCAAAGGAAGATGACGTGAACGAACAGGTGCGCATCTGTCTGATGACGTTCAGCGAGACCATCAAAGTCTACGTGAACGGCAAACCCGTCACGGTAGATGATGCGACGTACGAGGAGTTCCTCAAGGCGTACCGGAACGACCCGGGTGCCAACCACGGCAAGATGCGCGCCACGGCGCAGACGTACTTCTGCCGCCCGCGTGACGTGGTGCTGCCCGTCTTTGCGACCGAGGGCGGTACGGATCTCAATCGCGCGGAACAGTTTGCCCTTGCTGTCGAGAGCGTGCACGTGAACGGTGACTACGAACTCAACCAGGAGCACTACCAGAGCATCGTCGCCATCGTGAGCGATTTTGAGGCGATTGTGACCCCCGAGGTGGCCAAGGACGCCGCCAAGCGCGATGACGGACAGCTCGTGATCTGGGGTTTCTCGACCATCCCCGTCAACCCGAAGGACCCAAACTTCCGTCGCCCGTGGCCCTATTGGTGCCCGCAGGAAGCGATTCCGAATCCCGACCGCTTCCTTGCGGTGAAGACCAGCAACGACCTTGAAGACGGATACCAGCAGTTCGCGAATCTCGCTGCGTGCGCGATCCGTGTGCGCACGCAGACGAGCCCGGGAGAGAAACCCGTGGTCGAGCCCGAGATGGATCCCCTCCAGGATCCCGACAACAAGCTGATCGTCCCCAAGCTCGACAGCTTCTTCTAGAGAGACGTCGAAATAGCATGCTGAGCCCCGCCCCCCGTGCCGCGCCGCGACGGGGCGGGCGGGGCGGATGAAGGGAAGGGGATATGATCAAGCGCTTTTGGTATTGCGCACGGGGGATCGACCACGTGCGAACTAACGATCCCTGCCAGGATGCGTACCTCTCGGTACGGCACGGCAAAAATATGGTATTTGGCATAGGAGACGGTCCAGGAAGCCGTCCGCACTCAGAGCGGGGATCGCGCCGCGCGGTTGCCTCGGCGGTTCTGTACACGGCAAACCATCTGAGCGATGACCTCGCTCCGCGCGACGTGGAGGAGGTGCTGCGCAGGGCGTTTCTGGTGTCGTATCACGAGGTCTGCGAACTTGCGCGCCAAGCGGGCGAGGACGTGTCGGAGCTCGATACGACGCTCTGCCTGGGCGTATGGGACGGCAACCGTCTGAGCTTTGGACAGGCGGGCGATTCGGGCATGGTGGCCGCGCTCGCGGACGGCACCTACGTGGCGGTTACGCGGCAGCAGCGCACGGCGGATGGCTATTTGATCCCCTTGCGCTTTGGGCCGGATACGTGGGAGTTCGGTACGGTCGAGGCCGATGTCGCCGCAGTGCTCGTGGCGACGGACGGCCTTCTGGAGCGCGTATGCCCGCGGTTGCTGGCCGATACCGACAAGCCGGTGTATGTGCCGCTCGCGCAGATCCTTATGCATCACACCGAGAAGGACGTGGAGGAGCTTCGCACGGCGCGGCACGCGTGGCGGGCGTTTGTGCGGGAGGATCCCCGCATGCACACGACGGACGATGCCACGATGCTGGTGTTCTTTGATCCGGAGCACCCGCCCGCGCTCAGGGACGAGTCGTATTACGAGGAACCCGATTGGGAGACGCTCCGCCGGGAGCTGCGGGAGCGTGTCATGCGGCGGTGGATGGGCGAAGCGGTGGCTGCGCCAGCGAGGGACGAGCCGGATGCAGCGGGTACGGCGCGTGCACTGCCGGACGACCCCGGTGCGGCGTTGGCGGACGAGTCGGGCGTGGTGCCCACGGCGGAGAAAGCGAGCGCCGCCCTGTGCGCTCCCACGTCTGCGCCCCGTTGCGCGCAGGATGCCGAGAAAGATTCCGCAGAGGCGCGGTAGAAGGAGGTGCACGATGCGGGTAGTGACCGTTGCGGGCCAGCGCCTGACACTCGAGGACGAGCCGTTTGCCCAAGGCAGCGAAGGCACGCTCCACGATATCCGCGGCAAGGCGGACTACGTGGCAAAGCTCTTTCCCAGCGCGCGGTTGGCGGCAACGCGCGAACCCAAGCTCAAGGCCCTGTGCCGTCTGCCCGAGATGTGCTCTCTGCCACCGAATCTCTGCTGGCCGCTCAACCTGCTCTATGACGAGCAAGGTATGTTCCGGGGCTTTGTTATGAAGCGCCTGGGGCAGCATATGACACTCAACAAGCTCTTTGAGTACCCGCAGAGCAAGGCTATGATCAACCAACGGGTTGCCGCGCTCATCTCGCTGGCCAACACGCTCGGTCGCATGCACCTGTGCGGCGTTGCCATGGGCGATCCGGGGCCGCAGAACATCCCCGTCCTCGCCGATTGCACCGTGCAGCTCATCGACGTGGATTCGTTTGCGGTCAAGATGCCCGACGGCGTGACGTACCCCTGCCTCGGCTGCACGCCGGAGTATGTGGCACCGGAGCTGCTGCGTGCCGCCAAGGGCATGAGCTATGCGCAGACGGGCATTCCCTTCGACGCGTGGACGGACTGCTACGCGCTCGGCGTGCTTGTCTACCGCGCGCTGTTCTTGGGAAAGCATCCCTCGTCCTACGCGTTGCAGCCGGGGGCGTCGGGCGCGGATGTCATGCCGCCGTTGCGCGAGCGTGAGGAGCGCGGGTGGGTTGCCGCGTTTGTGCCGCGTCCTCAGCTGTGTTTCCCGGCCGGCGAGCCTTCGATGGACGCGTTTCCGCCGTATCTAGTCGAGGCATTCCGTCGCACGTTCGTGGACGGCTATGCGGATCCACACCGGCGCACGACGGCTTTCGAGTGGCAGGAGATTCTCACACGCTACCTCGGTGAGCTTGTCGATTGTCCTGTGGATGAGCGGCACGCTCATTGGCGGGGTGCGACCGAGTGCCCTTATTGTGCGGCCGAGGAGCGCAGCCGCGCGCTCACGAATGCGATGCGCGCGCAAGCGGGGCTTCCGCCCCTGCAGGCGCCGCACACGCGCAAACAGCAAGGTCGCCGGGCGCGGAAGGGCGCACAGCGGGTGAGCGGCACGTCTGGCGGCGGGAGTTCGGGCGGTGCGAGGGGAGGCGGCGCAAAGACGACGAGTGCTCAGGCTGCGGTCTCAGGGGCTGCCAGCTCTGCGACGGGGTCGCGCGCGGCTTCGGCCACCTCGGCCGCTGGAGGTGCGGCGCGCACGGCGGCGAGCGTTGCGGCACCGTCGCTGAACGTCGCGGCGCGCGGCGGCTCCGGTGCCTTGTCTGCGGCAGCCGCCGCGGGTAAGGGCCGTGGGTTGCAGACGCGCGCGATCAACGCGTTCAACCGGGTGCCCGTACGCTGGGCGCGGTGGCTCTGCGTGGCAGCGTCGTACCTCACGATCTACTTCGTCCAGCCCACGAGCGTGTTCCAGAACTTCGTGTACTTCTGCGTGGGCATGTGCTCGGACGTCGAGCTCCTCGTGACGGGGCTCGCGGGCTTCATCGCGGGGTGGAAGACGGCGAAGTCAGACGCGCGCACAAACAAGCCCATCGCGTACCGGTTCTTCGACGCGGTGGCGGCGACGCTCATCGCCATGGTGGTCGCGACGCTTGTGGGCGCAGTGCTCTGCCTGCTCATCGGCGACACGGCGCCGTTCGGTGGGCTGTTCAAGAGCACGTATGAGTATCAAGGCGCGGCACGGGCGTTGTGGCTCGGCCGTTGAGATGGAGGAACCGGCCGCCTGCCGCCTTCGGGGTGCAGGGATGCGGCCGATGAAGGAGGAAACGATGGCAACGTATGAGATTTCGGCAGATTCGATCAAGCGAGCGTTTGGTCGCCTCGCGCGTACGACGGACGCGGCGGTGCGCGGTGCGGTAGACGCGGTGCGCAAGCTGGAGGGGGAGGCGACCGCAGGGCAGGCGGCGAGCGATGCGCAGGCGATGGGTATGGGACAGGCCCCGGGCGAGGCGAGCGCGCAGGTGGCGGACGCGCAGGTACCAAGCGCGCCGGTGAGCGCCGTTCCCGATCCCGAGCCCACGACCCGCGAAGCGCCTGTTGCGACGGCCACCCCGGTCGAGCCCGCGGCGAGCCCCAAGCCCGCCGCCTCGCCCGCCCCGCGCCCGCTCGCGGAGTACGCCCATCAGGGTTGCTGCACGTTCGAGCGCGACCGCCTGAGCGCATCTGCGCGCCGCGCGTACCAGGCCATCCTTGACGGGGTGCTCGCCTATCGCCCGCGCATCCAGCTCTTCGGCGTGACGGAGGCGGAGATCGACGATGCCTACGAGGCCATGCGCCGCAGCACCCCCGAGGTGTTCTGGCTCGACGGCTACGGCTTGCAATGCGTCTCGCAGATGGGGCGCATCTGGGAGCTTGAGCCGAGCTACCGCATCGACCGCGACGAGGCCGCGCGTCTGCTTGCCGAGATGGAGGAGCGGTCGCGCCCACTCATCGACGCCCTCGCCCAGCTTCCCGCGCCCGAGCAACGCGTGCAGGCGGCGCACAACGCGCTCATCCTGAACGCGGTGTATAGCGACACGGGCGATCCGTTCGAGTACACGGCCGTCGGCGCGCTCGTGCGAGGCAAGGCGGTGTGCAGCGGCTTCGCGTACGCCTTCAAGTACCTCATGGATCGCCTGGAGGTGCCCTGCCTCGTGGTGCGCGGTACGGCGGCGAGCGCCCCGAGCTGGGACGACCCCGAGCGGCACTCGTGGAACCTCGTTGAGCTGGACGGGCGCTGGACGCACGTAGATGTGACGTACGACCTGGGTTTCTCGCGCGCCAAGCGCTACCCGCACCTTGCCTACCTGGGCGTTTCGGACGAGGAGATCGCGCCCACGCACAGGTGGGAGCGTGACGCCCTCCCGGCGGCGACGCTTTCGCTCGGGTGCTATCGTCGCCGCGGACGCTGTGTGAGCGGGTGGGACGAGCTCGCGGGGCTCTTCGACCTCACGCTCGCGCGCGATCGCCGTTGCGCGTTCCAGCTGGACGAGCGCCTCGCGCGTTCCGGCATCGAGCCGGGCGCACCGATCGAGCCCGAGGTCATTGCCCAGAAGATCTACGACGTCGCGGGCGCGTCGATCCGGGGTTCGATTACCGAGCCGGTCACGCTCGCGCTCATCCGCGACGACGTGATGCACGTGTACGAGGTGACGGTGGAGTAGGGGCAGGCGACGGGGAGGCGCGGGCTACAGCGCCTCCCCGTCGCCGATGGCGCGCAGCACGAGAGCGGCGTTGTCGCAGGCGGGCGCGGGCGCGTGGAGCAGCTCACGCAGGTAGCCGACGTGCTCGGCAGCCGTTTCGGCGTCAAGCGGATGCACGAACTCGTACGATTCCGGCCATGTGCCGTTGCAGCCCGCCCACCATTCCCACGCCTCGGGCGGAACCCCGTCTGTGCGGAGGTTGTAACGCAGCGATGCGCGTACCACGGCGTCGACGTACGGCTCGGATGCCGCGCGCTGCCAGAGTGCCGTGTCTTCTTGAACTGCTGTTTCGCGCAGGGTGTCGGGGTCGAGGCGGATGCCGTATGCCGCGAGCATGTTGCCCAGAATCCGACGCCTCGCGACCTTGCCGCCGGCGAAGACACCGCTGGCTGGGATGGCGAGGAGGAGCAGGATGAGGCTATCGAGCGCCTCGTGCACCAAGTAGGCGCAGCGCTGTTCGACGAGGTTCGCGAACACCGCGAAGATGAAGTTCTCCCAGGCGTCCGGCGGCAGGCACCCGGCGTACGAGAAGAGCAGGTCGGCCAGGCTATCGCGGTCGCTCCGCCGCAGGGTGGACGCTGCCTCATGGGCGAGAAAGCTCAAACCCAGCCGCTCGGCGGTGAGGTGGAGCGTCTCCGAGCCGGTGCTCGGATCCACCTCGAGGACGAACATGCTCGGTAGCAGCGGGTTTTCCAGCATGATGTTCAGCAGGTTCCGCATGCTCGGCTTCCACGTGTCCGGGTTGAAGAAGAGCTCCCGCGCGACCTCATGCTCCGCGACGGGTTCGGCGCCGTTGCTCGCGATGAAATTGAGGAAACGGTCGCCGATGAGCTCGTGCATCCGCGCGACATCGACGAGCGACGCTCCGCGGTCGCCGTCGCGCAAGAGGGAGTACCCCGGTTCGAGGAAACCGCGCGCCATGAGGTAGGCGCGCAGCACGCGCTCGATGTCGACGACTGCCCGCTCGGGTATGCGCTCGCGCAGATTGCGGCAGAGCTCCTCGATGTCCCGGGGTTCCTCCCCATCGCGCTGCATGGCGACGAGAGCGCACGCGATATCGAATGATGCGATGTTGCGGGGGATAGCATTGGCGTGCTCCGATGCCAACGCGTCTTGCCCGCTCGAGTTCGCTGCTTGGGGCAGCGTCATCCCGAGGCGGTCGAGCGCCGCGCACATGCGCTGGAAACGCCCACGTGCGCGCTCCACCACAGCGTGCGGGCTATCGTGTGGCGCACACCATCGCTCCCAGGCGAGCAGGAACATGTGGAGCTGTTCAGGCGCGGAGGACGCATCGATGCAGACGCGCTTGTCAAGGGTGCTTTCGGAAAAAGGCAGGTGCTCGAAGGCATGATCGCCTGTGATGGTGATGATGACGAGCTGATCCACGAGGTGCAGGTGTGTGCTCGCGTGAGCGAATAACCCCAGGTATTTGAGGCGGTCGCGCACGTTTCCGTCCAGAAAGCCTGTGCCGTCGAGCACGAGCACGTTCGGGAAGGCGAGCATCTCCGCTTGGCTGGTGGGCGGGCTCGCGGGGGTGCGCGGTGCCTGCGCGGGGCGTACGTTGCGGGCGTCCAGGTAGGGGAGCGACTGCGCCATGAGCTCGGTGATGGACAGGAGGGAGCCCGCTTCCGAGGTGGATGACCAAGGCGGCAGCTCGCGCATGTTGAGGTAGCCGACGGTCGGGTGCTTCTTGTCCGTGAAGGAGGTACCGAAGAAGTTCCGCCGTTGGGCGGGGGTGTGCCCAAGCAGGCTCGCGATGAGCGACGCGCGGAAGATGCTTGCAGGCAAGCCCTCGCGCACGGTGATGTTCACGCTGCGGAAGGGGACGCCGTGCAGTTGGCCATAATTCGGTGTCGGACACTTTTTTATCACCGACAGGGGGAAGCAAGAGGCGGCGAGCCAGTCGAGGCGGTTCGCGCGCGGGCTCCATACGCTGCGCATGAGCGGTGGCGTCTGCTCGATGCGCCGCCGCAGCTGGGAGTGATATGTCGGCCAGCTCCACGCCATGGGCTATGCCGAGAGGTCTGTAAGGCGCGCTTCCCACAGCTCGACCTCGGGTGCGCGCGGGCATGGGCGGCCGAAGTCGAAGCGCCGGGCAGCGCGGAGCATGCGCACGGCGAAATCGTGCTCGCATTGCAACTCGCTCACGTCGAAGAGCACCGTATTGCAGAGGGAGCGGTAGATGACGCTTTGCATGCTTTGGTAGCGTGGGTTGCGTGCGGAGAGGATGAGCAGCAGGGCGTAGGCAGGCGCGGGATCGGGTGAGGCAGTAGGGTCGGCGCGCGTCGTGGCTTCAGCGGCCACCGTTCGGACACCGGCGTTTAGCAGGGAGCCGATCTGCTGGCCGATTTTCTGGGAGAGCTCGTCCGTCTTCTGCGCGGCATACGATCCGAGGGAGGCGAGGACGTGGCGGGCGGCGAAGAGCGCGCGCATGAGCGGAGATTCGAACGAGACGCAGCCCTCGTGCACGGCGAGCACGCCGCGCCGCGTGACCATGCGATCGATGACATCCGCCTGTTTCGTGTTGTCGTCCGTCGTGCCGCCGCGAGCCTCGTCTTCGTATGTCGCATAGGTGCTCACGAACGTCTGCACGGGCAAGCCGTCGCCCGTCTGCGTTTGCGCGGGGTCGGTGAGGATACCGCACGTAAGCTCGAAGGCGATGCGCTCGAGCACCTGCTCGTCGTAGCCGTAGAGGTCTTGATTGGGGAGTTTGGGCAGGAGGGCGGCGAGCTCGTCGAGCACGGCGAAGGCCGTCGTCCCGTTGCGGGGGCTCGTGCGCAGGAGTGCTCGCACGAGCGCGGTGAGGACGAGCGGGTTCGCAACGATGTCTCCGAAGCCGGGTGTTTCGGCGATGGCATCGAAGCCCAGCGGAGATGCGAGGTCATCCGTGTCGTCTGACGTGCTGCCGGGTTCGGCAAAGGCTTCGACCAGGCGACCGAAGAGTGCGCGCTGCCGTGGAAGGTCGAAGGGTTCGAGCGCTACGATGGTGCCACGCACGAGCTGTTCGACCAGGGTCTCGCTCTCACCTTCGAGCGGGCGGCTCGTCACGATGAGGTGGCGGATGCGGTAGGCATTCACCAGAGCGGTGAGCTGCTCGATGTAGCGCCTGCGCACCTCAAGTGGCACTTCGTCTATGGAGTCCACGATGACGAGCGCGTCGCGCGATTTCAAGAGCTCGATAAAGAGGCCGCGCGCTTCGGTTTCGTCATCTGCCGCCGCGGCGCGGAACGGGTCTTTGAGGGTGTCGGGGAGCTGGCGGTAAAGGAGGTGCGCGAACGCGTCGGCATCGAGCGGCGGGGCGTCTTTTACCAACGCTTCGAAGCCACTGCCTGCAAGGTCTGCCTCCGGCTGCGCGATGAGCACCGGCGTCCAGTCCATGAGGGGCACGCCGCGCACGTCGCCGGCGATGAGCGAGAAGAGCGTCGCATCACCCGCGGTGCGCGCTTGTGCGATTCCGGCAGCGAGGCCTTTCACGTAGGTGGTCTTGCCCATGCCCGACCCCGCCTGGATAAGCAGGCGCGCGGTGCCGCGGCGCTCGTCTTCCTCGGCGAGGTATGCGAGGATGGCCGCGGGGTTCGCCGCGGTGCTGAGGTCGCTGCGCGCCCCCGGGCCGCGCCGCCGGCCTGTGCCGCTCAGGGACTGTTGCATATGGAAGGCGGGCGGAACGTAGAGCTCCTCATATGAGGCCTGGTCGCCCGCAGTGCCACGCATGTCGAGCATCTCGCTCCAAGCAGCGACGCCCGCCAGGTAATGCTGCGCTCGGGATGCCGTCGCGCGCGCCGTGCCGCCCGAGAGCTCGTCAAGATGGTCGGCGAGCGCCCTGCCCGCGGCATGCGCGCGTCCGAGCAGCAGGCGCACGAGAGCGCACGTCACGACGGCGGCGTATCCGCACGGGGTGCTCGGCCAGGAATAGACCGTCGCGAGCTCGGTGCGCTCCTCAGGCTCGAGCAGCGGCGCACCGGTGCCGGGCTTGTCATGTGCGCCTCGTACCTCGGCCGCGAGCAGGGAGCGGCGCAACTCGTCGCATATCTGCCCGGTGTTCAAGCGCCGTTCGCCCAGCCGCTTCTCCACCTCGCATGCGATGGCGAAGGGCAGGCACACGGCGAAGTCGAGCGCGAGGCGGAGTCCCGTGCGCATGCCGTCGCCCGTGCTCGTCTGGCTTCCGAGCTGCCGGGTGTCGAAGAGCGTGTCCAGACGGTTCTCCTTGTATTGCCGGTGCCAGAAGTACTCCTCGTTGAAGTGGGCGTTCTTCCAGTCGGCTACATTCGAGTAGCGTCCGAGGAACGCGAGGCGCTTCTCGATGAGATTATCTGCTGTGGTCGCCTGGGCAAGCAGCTCGCGCGTCTCGGAGGAGTCGCGGTAGCCGTCGAGGTCGGTCGCGTCGAGCGTGATGCCGCCGAAGGGGCGCGACCGCAGGATGAGCTCGCCATTGGGGCCGATGCCGCGCTGACAGAATTGGTCGGTGAGCTGTGGGCGCTTTTTGGCGTCGAGGCCATCGAGCTGGCGCAGGCCGTAGAACCACAGCCCTTTGGCGTAGTCGCCGAACGAGGCGTAAGGCTGCTCGGGGATGCGCGCGTCGCGCGTGGTGGAGAGCAGGCGGCAGAGTTCGTCGAAGAGGTCGCGCGGGAGGAGCTGTGCCAGGCCGGGCGCGGGGGCATCGGGCGTGGGGTCGCCTGAGGGCTCGGGGTCGGCCGTGGCATTCGGGTCGTGCTCGGCCGCTTCGGTCGCCTCGCCCCAGAAGTAGGCGTCGAGCGCGCCCCGGTGGTAGTCGTCCCACGCATGGTAGGCCTTGTAGGCATGCCGCCTCGCGGGCTCATCGGGGTTGGGCGGGAAGCTCGCCCCGACATGCGTCTCGATCCACTTGGAGAGCTGCGGCGCCGTCGCCCGCTCGATGACGCCGTGCTCGATGAGCGGCTGCCACAGGGCTTCCATCAGCGCGAACGCTTGTTGGTACACGTCGGGCATCGCGGCCTCCTCTCCTCTGCCTGCACCTGCATTATAGCCGTATACCTGCGCTTCCGGTGTTGCGTCGCGCGCTCCCGGCTCGCTCCCGGCACGTGAGGCGCCCCCGCGCCGCGACCCGCGGGTACCTTGGCACCAGCGGCGCGCGGTGCGCCGCACACGTGGAAGGCAAACGACAGGAAGGAGCGCATCATGGCTCATCGGGGAGGTCGCGATCGCTCGGAGCGTTCGATGCTCGAGCGGCTGTGCAAGGCGGCGCTGGGGGAGTACCCCGAGCACATCTACATCGATATCGAGACGTATTTCGATCCCGAGGAGTTCGGTTGGGAGGACATCATGCCCAAGAAGGGTTCCACGACCGCGGAGCATATGCTCGCCGGTACCGGCAAGCGCTACCTCACGCTCGCGAGTCCGGAGTACTGGATTATGGAGGCCGGCTGGGTGGCAGCGCTCGGCTGCGCATGGGCGACGGTCTGCACGCTTGCGTGGCACGGGTTCTTCTTCCAGCGGCTGCTCGAGAGCGTCGTGCCCGGCGACGAGTGCCTGCTCGTCATCTGCCAAGCCATCGGGTTCATGGCGGGCGGGTTGGTGGCGGCAAACCAGTGGACGCGCCCCTTGCAGCATGCGCTTCCGCGCGTCGTCCTTGCGGCGGCCGTGGGGTTCGCTGTGGCGGTGCTCGTCGTGACGGGGTTACTTGCGTACCACATCGCGATGCTCTCGCCGTTGGGCTATCCCATGGCGTGGGACGGGTTCTTGCGGTGGTAAATGACTTGGTTGAGGTTTTGTTCACGAACCGTTGGGAGGGTTCGATATGGCGGTGAAGCCTGATGTGCGGGCGCTGACGCTCGATGACTATGGCGGCGATCGCACGGTGCGCGCGGCGTTGAGCGCGCGGCTCGACCGGTGTCTCGAGAACATTGCGATGCTCGGGCGCGTGCTCGGCATGATGGAGATTGCCTTGCAAGGCAGGGGTGATGTCGGGCTCGCCTATATCGAGGGGTGCATGGCGCGCGAGCGCGCGCTTGCTGCCGAGGTGCGCGCGGACGCCGCGTTCTTGGCGGAGCTGCTCATCGCGACGCTGCGGGCGCGCGGGGACGAGCGGCTCACCTTCTGGACGATGCACCTGCGGGGCATCAGGGGAGTGCGTGCGCAGGATGCCGCGGTGCGCTCCGTCATGGACGATGCGCGCGACCTTGCGCGCTTCGCTGAGGTCGGGCAGGTTGTCGAGCGACTCGCTGCCGACCGCTCCGCGCTCGCGTTGCCCTCGTTCGACCTCATCGTGGATGCGGATGACGTGGATATGGACACGGTGCCCGAGCGCTGCCGCACGTGGTTTCCGGCGCCGGCGATGCGGTCGCGCTCGGATGCCCTGCGGCTCATCCAGCTCGTGATGGGCGCGGGATTCAGCAGCTCCGACGGTGCCGCACAGGAGCTGCGCGCCGCATGGAACGAGGGGCTTCCCGAGATCGAGCTCGCCGGGGGCGAGACTGCGGTGCTCCTGCCGTCGAAGCTGCGCGAGTTGTATACCGGACCGCGTGAGGAGGCGTGGTGCCGGACGCGGGCGCGGCTGGCCGATGCGCCGCGGGAGCGCGGGCTCGCGGCGGCGGACGCGTATCGCTTCGCGCCGCCCGAGGGCGATCGGGCGCGCTATGCGGTGCTGACGGGCACGTTTACGGGAGCGCCCGAGATCGCTGCCGGCGCGGAGGGCGTGCGCGTCGACCTTGCGGCGTGCTCGGGGGCCGAGGAGCCCTATGCGTTCCTCATGCCGGATCTCTACGGCGAGCCCGCTGTTGCGATCGTGCCGGCGACGCGCATGTGGACGAAGCTGCGCGATGTGTGCGAGATCACCGATGTGGACATGTCGGGGCGGATCGGCGCGCTCCTTTCCGCAGAGTATGTCTCCTGCGAGCAGGGGTGGGTGCTCGTGCCGTGCTCGGTGCTTGAGGCGGCGGGCATCCCTGCGGATACGCGCTCGTTCACGCTTGTCGGAGAGGGTACGTGTTTCGAGCTGTGGCCGACGGATGATTGGGACGCGCGCCGCACCCTTTATGTCGATGACCTCGCCGCGCTGTTCGAGGATTGATGGGACGGGGGCGCCGCTGTAGTGGGTGGGGTCTTCTTGATCGAGGCCGAAGGTTCCCGCGAAACCTTCCATCCCGCCGCGGAGGCGCCTCCCGATTCCCAAAGTG
>NZ_CAPF01000052.1:0-50908 GCF_000321165.1 Enorma timonensis | reverse complement strand
GAAACGAGCGTTTTATAGGCACCCCCGGAAGTATCAGGGCGGTGCGCGCCAACGAAAGTGCAGGTAACAGCGCCGCGACTTTGCCGGCTACTCTGCTACCCCCGCATAAACCGCTCGTTTCGCGCCATTTGGTATTCCGCTGGCGCGAGGAGGCCCATACCCCCTCCCTCAATTTGACGAAATTATAAATAACGTCAGCAAAATGACGAATCATGTTAGGATGATGCGCCGCTGCATCACGGCTGGCAGGCGCGCGGGCGCGTGTTCCGGCCACGAGCAGCGAAGGTGCACGTCGAATCTGAGGGGGAATCAATGTCCGAAGAGAATACGTCTGGAACGGGTGCCACTGGCGGCGCCAAGCGTCCCGGCCGCGCGCGGCGCATCGTCGTCCGCGTCATCATCGCGCTCGTGGCGCTCGTCGTGATCGCGGTTGCCGGCCTCGCGTTCATGTTCCGCAACGAGATCGCCACCGTCGCCTCGATCAAGAAGGTGAACGACTACCCGTTCTACACCATGACCTACCAGGGAGATTACGGCATCGATGAGTTCCTGGAGCAGGGCGGCGCCTCGAATGACGCCGAGCTCATCGACTTCGTGGTCCAGCACCTCATGAAGGGCCTGCCCGTCACCATCGAGTTGCCCGATCTCGCGTGCTCCACGTTCAACGCCGTGACGCCGGAGGGCGACGACATCTTCGGCCGCAACTTCGACCTCACGTATTCGCCGAGCATGCTCGTGCGCACCGATCCCGACAACGGCTACGCGAGCATCTCGATGGTGAACCTGGGCTTCCTCGGCTACGGCGAGGAGAAGCTGCCCGATTCGCCCACCTCGAGCATCACGGCGCTCGCCGCGCCCTACGCCCCGCTCGACGGAGTGAACGAGAAGGGGCTCGCCGTGGGCGTGCTGCTCATCGACACCGACCCCACGGATCAGCAGACCAACAAGGTTGACATCACCACCACGACGGCCATCCGCCTCATGCTCGACAAGTGCGCCACGGTGGACGAGGCGCTCGAGCTGCTCGGGCAGTATGACATGCACTCGAGTGCGAACAGCTGCTACCACTTCCAGATCGCCGACGCGAGCGGCCGTACCGTGGTGGTGGAGTACATCGACGACGAGCTCTCGGTGCTCGAGGCCGATGACGCTACGACCGCGGGCACCCCCGCCGAGGGCCAGACGTATATGGCGGCGACGAACTTCCTGCTCACGCCTGGCGACTACGACTTCGGCGGCGGCCAGGACCGCTACGAGATCGTGATGAGCGGCCTCACTGCGGCCGACGGCGTGCTCAGCGAGGAGGACGCCATGGGGCTGCTGGCCGCCTGCGCGCAGGAGCCGCACACCAACAGTCGCGGCGAGGAGAGCGCGACGCAGTGGTCCGTGGTGTATAACCTGGACGATTGCACGGCGACCATCGCCACCGGCATGGATTACGAGAACACGTATACGGTGAGCCTCGCCGAGTAGCGCGGCTGCCCGGTAGGTTTTTGGCATCGCATTGCTTGGAGGCGCCCGGCATTTGGTCGGGCGCCTTTTTACATCGCTGCGCCAGCCCACTGCTTGTTCCACGTTCGACGCACTGATATGATATATGCATGCAAAACGCATGCAAGGAGGAAGCTATGCCAGCGCTACAGGTGCGGGATTTCCCACCGGAGGTATACGAGGAGCTCAAGGCGTGTGCCGACGAGGAGCATCGCAGCATCTCGCAGCAGGCGCTCGTCGCGATCGAGGATTTCCTGGCGCGCCGCAAGCGCGAGAAGGAGGTGCAGGCGGTGGTCGATGCAGGGATTCCTCCCATCCCGCGCCCCTGGGAGCCGGGATATCGCGAGTGGTGTCGGAGCCGGGCGGCAGCCGAGGCGCGGCTCGAGCGTCGGCGCGAGGTGTTCGAGCGCATCGACGAGCGCGAGCCGTTTTCCGTCCCCGACGGCTTTCCGTCCGTGGTCGATATTGTGCGCGAGATGAGGGACGAGCGATGAAGATGGTGATCGATTGCAGCGCCGCCGTCGAGATGGCGCGTCATACCGAGAAGGGAGACGAGCTCAGGTCGCTTCTCGCAATGCACGGTTCTTCGCGCGTCGTCGCGCCCGATCTCATATTCGCCGAGGTGGGGAGCGCCATGACGAAATACGTTCGAGCTGAGCTTACCAATGAGGCTGAAGCTCGCGCGATCATTGCCGATGCGCTTGACCTCGTGGACGAGTTTACCGATGTGGAAGCCCTGTACGAGGAAGCGTTCTCGGAATCGCTGCGTCTCAACCACTCGATCTACGACATGTTTTATTTCGTGCTCGCCCGCCGGAACGGGGCGACGCTGCTCACGCTTGACAAGGGGCTGAACGCGCTCTGCGAGCGTGAGGGGGTCAGCTGCATCCATACGGTGCGCATACCCGATGGCTTGATCGAGGAAGTTGCCGAGGCCATGAGGGGCCAGACGGCATCTGCGGGCAAGGGCACCCGGGGCGACGAGTCCCAGAGCGAGGATGCCCGGGGCGGCAGCGTGTAGCGCGAGCACGGCGGAGCGGTGGCACCTGCGGCAAAGACATGCTGCGCGGAGGGGACGCCTGTGCTATCATTTCGACCAACGCGTTGACGGAGAGGGTTGCGCCCGCCGCGTCGCCGCACAGAGAGGGAGGGTCACCGGCTGAAAGCCTTCCTGCGGGGGCAAGGACGCAGCGTTCACTCCCGAGCAGCGACCTGAACGGCCGTGCACCAGCCGGTTTTCGGCAGCGCGCGCAAGCTGAGTAGGGAAGCCGCCAGCCCGAGCGAGAACGGGCAAAAGCGGGCATGCCGGGCAGACATCCGGCAGCCAATCAAGGTGGTACCGCGGTAACTATGCCGTCCTTGGGTTCGTCCCAGGGACGGTTTTTTGTTCTATCGGGAAACGCGCGTGCCCCTGGCGCGCGAAGCGATGAGGAAGAGGGAGTTCATGGGCTTGATAGAAGAGCTCGACGCGCTCGAGGCGCGTGCGAAAGACATGATCGCCGCGGCAAACGACGCGGCGGCGCTCGAGGCGGCGCGCGTGGCGCTGCTCGGCAAGAAGGGCGAGATCACGCAGGTCATGCACATGATGGGCAAGGTCGCGCCGGAGGAGCGCCCGGTGCTGGGCAAGCGCGCGAACGAGCTGCGCCGCATGGCGGAGTCGCTCATCGAGCACGCGCAGGGCGACCTCAAGCGCCAGGCCATGCAGCAGCTCATGGCCACCGAGGCCGTCGACGTGACGCTGCCCGGCGCGCACCCCACGATCGGCCACGCGCACCTCATCAACCAGATCAAGGAAGAGATCGAGGACGTGTTCTGCGGGATCGGCTACACCGTGGAGGCCGGCCCCGAGGTCGAGACCTCGTGGTACAACTTCACCGCGCTCAACGCCCCGATGGACCATCCGAGCCGCTCCGCGCGCGACACGTTCTACGTGGTGGACAACGCGCCCGGCAGCGTGCCGCACCCGGAGGAGCACGCGCACGGCGAGTCCGACGTGCTGCTGCGCACGCAGACCTCGGGCACGCAGATCCACATCATGGAGCACCAGAAGCCGCCCATCTACGCGATCGTCCCGGGCACGGTGTACCGCCCCGACACGGCCGACGCCTGCCACCTGCCGCAGTTCAACCAGGTCGAGGGCCTCGTGGTGGACGAGGGCATCACCTTCGGC
Source organism: Enorma timonensis (assembly GCF_000321165.1). NCBI lineage: Bacteria > Bacillati > Actinomycetota > Coriobacteriia > Coriobacteriales > Coriobacteriaceae > Enorma > Enorma timonensis. Next base: position 47,247 of record NZ_CAPF01000052.1, on the reverse strand, counting down.
GACCTCAAGGGCACGCTCGACTACTTCGCCAAGGCCATGTTCGGCCCGGAGCGCAAGACGCGTTACCGTCCGCACTTCTTCCCCTTCACCGAGCCGAGCTGCGAGCTCGACGTGTCGTGCCACGCGTGCGGCGGCAAGGGCTGCAGCTTCTGCAAGCACAGCGGCTGGATCGAGATCCTGGGCTGCGGCATGATCGACCCCAACGTCCTCGTGAACTGCGGCGTCGACCCGGAGCGCTACACCGGTTTCGCGTTCGGCATCGGCGTCGAGCGCGTCGCGGCGCTTCGCTACGACCTGCCCGACCTGCGCACGCTCATGACCGGCGACATGCGCTTCCTGAACCAGTTCTAATGTAGAAAAACCCCTGGGGTACTGTTGCATGCAGCATAGTTGAGAAGGACGATGAGATGAAAGTATCGTATAACTGGCTGAAGACGCTCATCGACGTGCCGGAGCCGCCGGAGGAGCTCTCCGCCGAGCTCATCCGCACCGGCACGGAGGTCGAGTCGATCGATACCGTGGGCGAGGCGTTCGACCACGTGGTCACGGCGCAGGTGGTCTCGAAGGAGCCGCACCCCGACTCCGACCACATGTGGGTGTGCAAGGTGGACGTGGGCCGCTGCAACCTGGGCGAGGACGGCGAGCCCGAGCCGCTCACCATCGTGTGCGGCGCGCAGAACTTCGAGCAGGGCGACCACATCGTCACGGCGCTCGTGGGCGCGGAGCTGCCCGGCGGCGTCAAGATCAAGAAGAGCAAGCTCCGCGGCGTCGTGAGCTGCGGCATGAACTGCTCGGCGCGCGAGCTGGGGCTCTCCGGCGACCACTCCGGCATCATGATCCTGCCCGAGGACGCTCCCGTGGGCGTGCCGTTCGCCGAGTACCACGGCAGCTCGGACACCGTGCTCGACTGCGAGATCACGCCGAACCGCCCGGATTGCCTGTCCATGGTGGGCATCGCGCGCGAGGTGGGCGCCATCTTCGACCGCGACACGCACATCGAGCTCCCGCAGATCCAGTGCGAGGACACCTCCGTACACGTGGACGACATCGTGGACGTGCGCATCGCCGACCCGGAGCTCTGCAGCCGCTACACCGCGCGCGTGGTGCGCGGCGTGAAGATCGGCCCCTCGCCCGCGTGGCTCGCCGAGCGCGTCACCGCGGCGGGCATGCGCCCCATCAACAACGTCGTGGACGTCACGAACTACGTCATGATGCTCACCGGCCAGCCGCTCCACGCCTTCGACCTCGGCAAGCTCACCGAGCGCGACGGCCGTCGGCACGTGGTGGTCCGCGCCGCGCGCGACGGCGAGCAGATCGTGACGCTCGACGGCCAGGAGCGCGAGCTCTCGTCCGACATGTGCGTCATCACGGACGACGGCAACCGCCCCGTGTGCCTCGCCGGCGTCATGGGCTCTCTCGACTCCGAGATCGACGAAACGACGCACGACGTGCTGCTCGAGGCCGCGTGCTTCGATTCGAGCCACATCTCGCGCACGAGCCGCGACCTCGCGCTCATCTCCGAGGCGTCCATCCGCTACGAGCGCCAGGTCGACCGCACGCGCTGCGACCAGGTCTCGGCCATCGCGGCGGCGCTCTTCGAGGAGTGCTGCGGCGCGACCGTCATCTCCGGCGCCATCGACGTGTACCCGTCGCCCATCGAGCCGCCCGAGCTCACGCTGCGCCAGAGCCGCGTCGAGCTCATCTGCGGCGCGCCGATCGAGCCGGAGTTCGTGGAGCGCTCGCTCACGCGCCTGGGCTGCGCGGTCGAGCGCGCGGAGGCGGACGGCGAGCCCGTGTTCCGCGTGGTGCCGCCCACGTTCCGCCCCGACCTCGAGCGCGAGATCGACCTCATCGAGGAGGTGCTGCGCCTGTGGGGCATGGGCCGCGTCGAGGCGACCATCCCCGCCGCGAAGAACCACATCGGCGGCCTCACGCACGACCAGCGGCTGCTTCGCCGCATCGGTTCGATCATGCGCTCCTGCGGCCTGAACGAGACCACGACGTACTCGTTCGCCGCCCCCGGCGACCTCGAGCGCACGCGCATGAGCGCCGAGGGCCGCGGCCTGCCCGTGGTGCTCATGAACCCGCTCGTGGCCGAGCAGACCGAGATGCGCCGCTCGCTGCTGCCCGGGCTTTTGCAGTCCGTGGCCTATAACGGCGCGCACGGCACGGCGAACGTGCACCTGTACGAGATGGGCACGCTGTTCTGCGGCCGCGAGCACGCGAGCCTGCCCAAGGAGCGCCATGCGCTCGCCGGCGTGCTGTCCGGCGCGTGGGGCGACGTGACGTGGAACCAGAAGTACAAGCCGCTGCGCTTCTTCGACGGCAAGGGCGTGGTGGAGGAGCTGCTCTCCCAGCTGCGCGTGGAGAAGGTGCGCTTCCGTCCCGCGGAGGGCGAGCGCTTCGCGTTCCTGCAGCCCGGGCGCGGCGCCGAGGTGCTCGCGGGCGGCGTCGAGCTCGGCTGGGTGGGCGAGATCCATCCCGCCGTGCGCGAGGCCTACGACATCGCGCTGCCCGTGGTCGCCTTCGAGCTGAGCCTCGAGGCGCTCATGAAGTGCGCGCGCGACCAGCAGGCCTACCAGGACTTCTCGATGTTCCCGTCGGTCGATGTCGACCTGGCGATCGTGGTCGACGAGGCCGTGACCTACGAGGACCTCGAGCGCCGGCTGCGCTCGGCGGGCGGCAAGCTCCTGCGCGACGTGCGCCTGTTCGACGTGTACCGCGACGAGGAGCGCGTGGGCGCGGGCAAGAAGTCCATGGCGTTCGCGCTCACGTACCGAGCGGACGACCACACGCTCACCTCGGAGGAGGTCGAGCGCGTGCATCAGAAGCTCGTGGCGAAGGTGACCAAGGCCGTCGGCGGCGAGGTGCGCGGCTAAGTTCGCGGCAGTAACGTGATGGGCGGCGACCCGATGCCAGGCGTTGGGTCGCCGCCCCTTTGAGGGGAGGGCACGTGCCCAGCTGGAATATCCATATCGCGCACGCGGAGCGCCTGCTCGCGCGCGAGGGCGCCGTGGCGCGCACGGTGCTCGACCGCAACGCGTTTCTGCTGGGCAGCCTCACGCCGGACATCCCGGTAGGGTACATGGTGCCGGGCGTGGAGCACCCCATCGCGTACCGTATCACGCATTTCGCGGAGCCGGCGTTCATCCCCAAGCCGCGTGAGCAGGAGTTTTGGGATGCGTACGTGGTGCCGGCCGCTGCTGCGCTCACGGCGGAGGGACTGGAGGGCGCGCGGGTGGCGGGGGAGTGCCGGCCGGTCATCGCCGCCTCCTCACTCAAGCGCGAGGCCGACCGCGTGAGCCGGACCCACTACCCGCAGCGCTACGAGGGTGCTCCCGAGCCGGCGCGTGAGGGCAGCCCGCTCGATGCGGCGATCGCCCCCGCCGACATCGCGCGCTCGCTGCTCGATTTCGAGCTGGGCGTTTGGGTGCACCTGCTTGCGGACTGCCTGTGGAACACGCGGGTGAACGAGTTCCTCGACCGCGAGGGCATCACCCCGAGCGAGCAGTTCCGCATCAAGAAGCAGGGGGATTTCGATGCGTTCGGCAAGACGCTCGCCATCGACTCCGTGCCGCGCCTCACCCCGCGTCTCGCCGCGACCGCAGCCGCGTTTCCGCAGTACGCGATCGACGAGCGGACGCTGCTCATGACCATCGGCGTGGCGCACGAGATTGTGCGCACGAACGTGCCGCCGTCCGTGCAGCAGCCGTATCGCCTGCTCACCGACGAGTTCTTCGATTCGGTGTTCGCCGAGGTGGTCGACCGTGCCGACGCGCTCCTGGCAGAGCGGCTGGGGTAGGGCCGTGGGCGTGTTGGCCGTGCTGGCCGCGCTGGCTGCGGCCGCGTTGGCCGTGCTGCGTGGCCCCCGAACACATTCGAGCCTCGATACTGTGTGGGATTTTCCATCGCGTGAGTAGAGGCTCGGTTCGGCTCGATGTGAGCTGGTCGTTTCCTGTGACGCGCGGGCGGCTACTCGGCATTTCCGGAATTCCACACAGTATCAAGGCTCGAACATCTTTTCTTCGGGTCGACGCACCGCCGCTGTGCATAATCTAAAAATCGAAGAACCACTGGTATTACAAAAACTGCCACAATAACAACGCATCTACCTGCGACGATGATAATCTGTCATCCCCGTGTCAGATACGTGCAAGGTCGCGCGTGAATACTTTTTCGTTCAGGAGCCAATCCGTTTGTCCGGTTGCTAAGCTCTGCTCATGTGCGCGGTCTTTTCACATACAACGGCTCTCAAGTACTTCAGGACTCCCCCTGAGGTACACGCTCTATATGAGCACTATCTCGACCTCGATTACGAGCAGGGAAAGCGTTGGGTTGCGCGGAGCGCAAACGCCGGCGAGAGCCCGTGCGGATCGATGGCTCCGCCGTTTCACTTGCTTATATCAGAGAAGCGCGTGGGTTACCCCTCGGATTCGTTCATATACCACGTATGGGCGAACGAGGTTCTTCCTGGGATGATCTGGGATACCGAGCATGGCTTCTCGGTAACATCACCGATGTTTACGCTCATGAGCCTGGGACGCTGGCTTTCCACGCATCAGCTCACCATGCTGCTATACGAGTTCATGGGCAACTTCACGGTGTATAGGCCTACGGAGGAGGTGCGGGAGGCTCTCCAAAGCAAGATAGATTCGAATACGCTGTCTACGGTAGACGGATGGGTTCCAGCTTTGGATGCCGACGGCGACCTCACGGATTTATGGAAGCGTCCTCCCCTTATCCAGTGGAACGATTTCAATCGCTTCGTTTCGAGCGTGGAGGGAGTGCCGGGAGTGGGCAGGCTCAAAGCAGCTGCTCGCGACGTGTATGGCATGGCGTCGTCGCCGTTCGAGGTGCGGGCGGCAATGCTCCTGGGTATGCCGAGGCGCCGGGGCGGGCAAGGCTTTGCTCCGCTCGAGCTTAACCATCCGATACCGCTATCTGCTCAGGCCAGAAGGATATGCACCGAGCGGACGTGCTTTGCGGATTTGTATTTCGAAGGTGACGAGCGGCGCCCTCCGCTTATCGTCGAGTGCCAGGGAAATGCCTATCACGGTGGAGAGCGGGCTGCAGAGGATGATAACCGAGCGATGGCGCTCCAGAGTATGGGGCACACTGTTTTGCGCCTGCGCTCGCGGCAGCTCAAAGACGAATACCATCTGGATGACACGGCGAAGTGCATTGCCGGGCTATTGCATGTCGACCTGAAGCCAAAAAGCAAAGGGCTCAAGCGCGCAGAGCGATCGTTGCTGGCGGATTTGTCGATAGATTGGTGGAATCTCGGGGAGATTCAGCGTGTGTCGAGGGAGCAAAGCAAGTTCGGGGCTCGAAACTGAGTGGGATTTGCCAGGGACCGAGTACACGGCCATCACGAGTGTCTGTAAGCTGCGGTTTTGCCAAGAGAATCGAGTCTCTACTCGGCATTTCCGAAATCCCACACAGTATCAAGGCTCGAACGTCCGCAGCAATGCTCCCATTTGAAAACAGAACCGCCCCGCATGGCGTAACCCGCTTCTCGGACATCGAAAAAACGGGTTCGACGCTCACGGCGTCTGCCATACGGGGCGTAAAAGGGTCAAGTGCTCGCGGGGCGCACGCATCTGCCATGCGCTACCCGGCGTCAGTCGCGCTTAGCGCACCTGAGCGACGTAGACCACGTTCGTTGAGCTGCGCTTGCCGTCGCCGAGGGTGGAGTCGACGGCGGTCTTGGGGTCGCCGACGGTCACGACGGTGACGTCGCCGGGCTCCACGTAGCCGCGCTCCTTGGCGGTCTCGATGGCCTTGGCCACCGTGTCGTCGACGCTGCTGCCCTGCGTGATGGCGGCGAGGTGCGGCTCGATGCCCCAGTACATGAGCATCTTCTGCACGGCCCACTGGTGGCGCGAGAACGCCACGACCGGGACGGCGGGGCGGAAATGCGAGATGAGGCGCGCCGTGCGGCCGGTGGTGGTGGGGCAGATGATGCACTTCGCGCCCACGGTGGTGGCCATGTTCACGGCTGAGAGGCCCACGACGTTGTTGATGACGCGCGTGCTCTGGCTGCCCTCGGGCACCTTGAGCTCGGCGTGCAGGCCCAGGTACTGCTCGGTTTCGTGCGCGATGCTCGCCTGCATGCGCACGGCCTCGACCGGGTACTTGCCGGCCGCGGACTCGCCGGAGAGCATCACGGCGTCGGTGCCGTCATAGATGGCGTTGGCGACGTCGGCGACCTCGGCGCGCGTGGGGCGCGGGTTGCGGATCATGGAGTCGAGCATCTGCGTGGCGGTAATGACCGGCTTGTACGCGGCGTTGCACTTCTTGATCATCTTCTTCTGCAGGTGCGGCACGAGCTCGGGCGCGATCTCGATGCCCAGGTCGCCGCGGGCGACCATGATGCCATCGGACGCCTTCAGGATCTCGTCGAAGTTCTGGACGCCCAGCGCGCACTCGATCTTGGGGAAGATGCCCACGTGCTCGCCGCCGTTCTCACGGCAGAGCTCGCGGATCTCGCGCACGGCGGCGCCGTTGCGGATGAAGGAGGCCGCGATGTAGTCGATGCCCTCCTTCAGGCCGAAGAGGATGTCGGCGCGGTCGCGCTCGGTAATGGCGGGCAGGCCGATCTCGACGTTGGGGAGGTTCACGCCCTTGCGCTCGCCGATCTCGCCGTCGTTCTTGACGACGCAGTGCATGTCCTGGCCGTCGACGCTCTCCACGACGAGCTCGACGATGCCGTCGTCGATGAGGATGCGCGAGCCGGCTTCGACCTCGCTGGGGAGGTCGAGATAGTCGAGGGAGATGTGGCCAGCGTTACCCAGGAAGTCCTCGGACGTGGGACGCGCGGTGACGATGATCTTGTCACCGGTCTTGACGGCGACCTTCTTGTGGCCCTCGAGCAGGCCGGTGCGGACCTCGGGACCCTTGGTGTCGAGCAGGATGCCGATCGTCATGTCGAGCTCGGCGGCGATGCGGCGGACGCGCTCGATGCGCTCGTGGTGCTCGGCGTAGTCACCGTGGGAAAAGTTGAAGCGAGCGATATTCATACCCGCCTTCATCATCTCGCGCAGCGTCTCGTCGTTGTCGCAGGCGGGTCCCATCGTGCAGACGATTTTCGTGCGTTTATACATGCAGACCTCCATTATCGGTGTCGTAAACGGCTCGATACGTCTTTCTGGTGTGTGCATTATAGGTGAAACGGGCTCGAAATACGCCGTTCATCGGAGAATTTCGACCGATTACCGATTTATTACCAAAATCGAGGCGCTTTCGTGGATTTGGGCGAAAGGTCGCGCCGGTCGGCCAACCGGCATCCCATGTAAAATTACCCCTGGGGTGTTTTTACATCGGTGCGACCCAGCGCCGCTTGTTCCGCAGCCCAAAAAGGCAGGATTTTACTGCTACCCCGATCTCAATTCAGCTAATATATAAGTTTACGTGGCGAGCCCTTGCCTTCCTGGAATTATGATCGGGAGCCATGGTCGTATCGGGGCGCATCTGCGCCCGTCGTTCCTATGTATCAGGAGGGATACATTTGAAGGAATACCTTGCTTCCACAGAGGACGTGCTCAAAGAGCAGTCCACGAATGCGGAAACGGGTCTCACCTCGGCCGAAGCGCAGAAGCGCGAAGCGAAGTACGGACCCAACAAGCTCAAGGAAGAAGAGAAGACGCCGCTGTGGATCCGCTTCTTCCAGCAGATGGCCGACCCCATGGTCATCATGCTCATCGTCGCCGCGGTCATCTCGGCCGTGACCGGCATGATCCAGGGCGAGTCCGAGTGGGCTGACGTCATCATCATCATGGCGGTCGTCATCATCAACTCCGCCCTCGGCGTCATCCAGGAAGCCAAGAGCGAGGAGGCGCTCGCCGCCCTGCAGGAGATGAGCGCCGCCCAGTCCAAGGTCATCCGCGACGGTAAGCTGATCACCCTGCATTCCTCCGATCTCGTGCCCGGCGACATCATCCTGCTCGAGGCCGGCGACGCCGTGCCCGCGGACTGCCGCGTGCTCGAGAGCGCGTCCATGAAGATCGAGGAGGCCGCCCTCACGGGCGAGTCCGTCCCGGTGGAGAAGAGCACCGAGGCCATCACCCTCGACAAGGATTCCGACGACGTGCCGCTCGGCGACCGCAAGAACATGTGCTACATGGGCTCCACCGTGGTGTACGGCCGCGGCAAGGCCGTGGTCTGCAGCACCGGCATGGACACCGAGATGGGCAAGATCGCCGGCGCCCTCAACGACGCCAAGGAAGAGCTCACGCCGCTCCAGATGAAGCTCGCCGAGCTCTCGAAGATCCTCACCGTCCTGGTCATCGTCATCTGCGTGGTCGTCTTCGCCGTCGACGTGCTCCGCGCCGGCTTCGGCACCGTCATGGCCGAGCCGCACATGCTGCTCGACACCTTCATGGTGGCCGTGTCGCTCGCCGTCGCCGCCATCCCCGAGGGCCTCGTCGCCGTCGTGACCATCGTACTTTCCATCGGCGTCACCAAGATGGCGAAGCGCCAGGCCATCATCCGCAACCTCAGCGCCGTCGAGACGCTCGGCTGCACGCAGGTCATTTGCTCGGATAAGACCGGCACCCTCACGCAGAACAAGATGACGGTCGTGAAGCACGAGCTCGCCTCCTCCGAGGAGAAGCTGCTCGCCGGCATGGCGCTGTGCTCCGACGCGAAGTGGGACGAGGAGGCCGGCGAGGCCGTGGGCGAGCCCACCGAGTGCGCGCTCGTGAACGACGCCGCCAAGGCCGGCATGACCGGGCTCGACGTCGAGCACCCGCGCGTGGGCGAGGCCCCGTTCGATTCCGGCCGCAAGATGATGTCCGTGGTGGTCGAGGAGGCCGACGGCAGCTTCGAGCAGTACACGAAGGGTGCGCCCGACGTCATCCTGAACCTCTGCACGCACATCTGGCAGGACGGCGAGGTCGTCCCCATGACCGACGAGCGCCGCGAGCAGCTGCTTGCCGCCAACAAGGCCATGGCCGACGAGGCGCTCCGCGTGCTCGCCCTCTCCAGCCGCACCTATATGGAGAAGCCGGTCGACTTCAGCGCCGAGGCGCTCGAGCACGACCTCGTGTTCTGCGGCCTCTCCGGCATGATCGACCCCGAGCGTCCCGAGGTGGCCCCGGCCATCGCCGAGGCGCACGGCGCGGGCATCCGCACCGTCATGATCACGGGCGACCACGTGGACACCGCCGTGGCCATCGCGAAGAACCTCGGCATCGTCGAGAGCCGCGACCAGGCCATCACCGGCGTCGAGCTCGACAAGATGTCCGACGAGGAGCTCGACGAGCGCATCGAGCAGTACGGCGTGTACGCGCGCGTCCAGCCCGAGCACAAGACGCGCATCGTCGAGGCGTGGAAGTCGCGCGACAAGATCGTCGCCATGACCGGCGACGGCGTGAACGACGCCCCGTCCATCAAGCACGCGAACATCGGCATCGGCATGGGCATCACCGGCACCGACGTCACCAAGAACGTCGCCGACATGGTGCTCGCGGACGACAACTTCGCCACGATCATCAACGCCTGCGAAGAGGGTCGCCGCATCTACGACAACATCCGCAAGGTCATCCAGTTCCTGCTCTCCGCGAACCTCGCCGAGGTGTTCTCGGTCTTCGCGGCCACGCTCATGGGCTTCACGCTGTTCCAGCCCATCCAGCTGCTCTGGGTGAACCTCGTGACCGACTGCTTCCCGGCGCTCGCGCTCGGCATGGAGGACGCCGAGGGCGACGTGATGAAGCGCAAGCCGCGTAATGCCTCCGACGGCGTGTTCGCCGGCCACATGGGCTTCGACACCGTGGTGCAGGGCCTCATGATCACCGTGCTCGTGCTCGTCAGCTTCTTCTGCGGCGTGTACTTCGACCTGGGCGAGATCGACCTCAGCCAGCTCGCGACCAGCATGGCCGACGAAGAGGGTGTCATGATGGCGTTCATCACGCTCAACATGGTCGAGATCTTCCACTGCTTCAACATGCGCAGCCGCCGCGCCAGCATCTTCCATATGAAGAAGCAGAACAAGTGGCTGTGGGGTGCCGCGTTCCTGGCGCTCGTGCTCACGCTCATCGTGGTCGAGGTCGACGCGCTCTCGATGATCTTCTTCGGCGTGGAGCACCTCGAGCCCAAGGGCATGATCACGGCGCTCGCGCTCGGCTTCCTGATCATCCCGCTCGTGGAGATCTACAAGGCCATCATGCGCGCGGTGGAGAAGGAGAAGTAAGCGCCGCCGCGTGACATAACCGTCCCACTCGGGGCTCCCCGGGTTTCCTCCTCGCTTGTCCTCGCCGCTTCGCGGCTGCGGAATCGCTCGGAGGAAGCCCCGGGGAGCCCCTTCGTTTTCGCTATCGGCGGCGGCGCGCGCATCGCTTCGCTCGCGCGCGGGATGGACGCGGTGGTAGGGCAGTGGAAGGCACGGAGTTGTGGCGGGCTCGGGCGCTTCGCGCCGGGGGGGGGCGGTACGGGACTCGCGGCCGTGTGTATCCAAACGGAGTTCAGGCGCGCGGGCGGGGCGCTTCGTGAGACAATAGGCGCAACGGTACGCTTGATGGGGCGCGAAGGCTGGCGGACGCGCCCGCGCATGGGAGGCGGTTGGCAATGGACGAGATTCAGGAGCTTGAGCAGCAGGTCGCCGAGCTCGAGCGCACGCTAGCGGCTGCGCACACCGATGTCGACGACGCGACGGCCGAGGTCGAGCGCGAGAAGCTGCTCATCGAGCAGACGCAGGCGTCGATCGCGCAGCTCGAGGCTGGTATCGAGGCGAAGCGGCAGCTCATCGCCGAGCTGGACGAGCAGCTTGCCGGGCTGCATGCCCGCATCGAGGAGGTCCGTGCGCGCGAGGCGGCAGAGGCCGCAGCGCTGGCGGCTGCCGCGCAGGCGGAGGCCGAGGCGCAGGCAGCGGGCGAGGTCGTGGTGGAAGCCGCGGGCGCGGCCGTCGTCGAGGAAGCCGCGCCGGCCGAGGAGCCCGCCCCGCAGCCTGCGGAGACCCTGATCTGCCCCGTGTGCGGTAGCGTCATCGAGCCGCACTTCAAGTTCTGCCCTGGGTGCGCGCATCCCGTCGAGGAGCTGTTCGCGCCCGAGCCGGTCGAGGTGCACAAGCGCTGCCCGCAGTGCGGCAAGATCTGGGACGACGACATGAACTTCTGCGCGGACTGCGGCGTCCCGCTGATCGTGGGCTAACGGCTGGGTATGGCGAAGCGGGCACGTAAAATGTCGGCGCGCGGCGGGAGGCGCCGGTCGTCTGCTGCGAGCGAGGCGCAGGTGGTCGCCGCGCTCCCGAAGATCGATGCGCTGCACGACGTGCCCGCCTTCGACGATCTGCGGCTCGACGATGCGCAGCGCGCCGCCTTCGACGCGTTCTGCGCGACCGCCGAGGACCCCGCGCAGATGCGGCTCGGCTGCGTCGTGCGCCTCGACCGCGGGTTTCCCTTGGTGGCAACCGAGCACGAGACGCTGCGCGCCGAGCACGCCGTGGGCTTCGCCAAGCGCCGCGGTGAGGAGGAGGTCCTGCTGCCCGCCGTGGGGGACTGGGTGGCGGTGCGCCTTGCCCCCGGCCACGATATGGGCGTGATCGAGCACGTCCTGCCCCGGCGCACGGTGTTCGAGCGCTGGCGCGGCAAGAACCGGGGCGAGCGCCAGGTGCTGTGCGCGAACGTCGATACCATTCTCATCGTGCAGCCGCTCGGTGCCGGCGAGGTGCTGCTGGGCCGCATCGCCCGGTCGCTCGTGCTCGCGGAGGATTGCGGCGCGACGCCGGTCATGGTGCTCACGAAGGCAGACCGTTGCGATGCCGATGGGCTCGCGCGCGAGCTCGGGCGCGTCCGGCGGCTCGTGGGCGAGGGGGTGCGCGTGGTCGTGACCTCGTCCGCGACGGGTGCGGGCCTCGACGAGGTACGCTCCTGCGTCCCGCCGAAGACCTGCGCGATGATTCTGGGGGAATCGGGCGCGGGCAAGTCGACGCTGCTCAACGCGCTGCTCGGGCACGAGGCGCTCGAGACGGGCGCGGTCCGCGCGCGCGACGATGCCGGTCGGCATACCACGGTGGCGCGCGTGATGGTGAAGCTGCCGGGCGAGAACGGAGTCATCGCCGATGCGCCCGGGTTGCGGAGCCTGCCGCTCGTGGGGCACGAGCGCGGCCTCGCGCGGACGTTTCCCGAGGTCGTCGTCGCATCGCGCGGCTGCCGCTTCAACGATTGCACGCACACCCATGAGCCGGGGTGCTCGGTGCGTGCGGCGGTCGAGGCGGGTGAGATCGACGAGCTGCGCCTCGAGGTGTTCCGCGGCCTCGCCGAGGAGATGCGCGTGAGCTCCCAGAGCCTCGACCCGGATATCCATCTGTAGGGGGCGGGCGGGGCCGCTCGGGCGCGCGTGGGGAAATGTGCGCAGCGTCGCGTGCATACATAGCAAGGAAAACTGCATTTTTTAATCGATTGCGCAGGTCAGCGCGGCGTGAAGCGCTTTAGAAAAGCTTGTCGCCCAACCGGCTGGTTCTGGCACGTTTCTGGCACGCCCTGCCAGATTGCGACAAGGCTTTTGCAAGGTCGTGACGGACTTTCTGAAGTTCTCTCCCGGCAGCTCCGCGTGGCTCCCGACAATGGGGCTACGGACAGGGCCGTACGGACGGGGGTGGACGATGAGGCGTGGGGTTCGGTTTGCGCTGAGCGCGGTATCGGGAGTCCTGGTGCTCGTGCTGGTCTCGTGGTACGGCTCGTCCATACGCGCCGAGGCGGAACGCGAGCGCCAAGACCTGCTCGCATCTTACGGCGGGGACGTCGTGAGCGTGTGCGTGGCGTCGCACGACATCGCGGCGGGCGAGACGCTCGACGAGGGCGATGTGCGCATGGAGGACTGGGTCGCGGGGCTGCTGCCCGCGGGCGCGGCGACGTCGATCGAGGATGTCGTGGGAAAGCGCGTGAGCTCCAGCGTGCCCGAGCGCGCGGTGCTCTGCCCGGTGTATTTCCAAGAGCGAACGGGTGGGCTCGAGGTTCCCGAGGGCGCGGTGGCGGTATCGGTTGCCGTCGACCCGGCGCATGCCGTCGGGGGTTCGGTCGCGTCGGGAGATGCCGTCGATGTCTACCTTTCGGGCGCGGGGCTCGCGGACCGGATATGCCGGGCGACCGTGATCGATACGAGCGCCGAGCAGGCGGGCGGAGCATCCGGCGACCTGAGCTGGGTGACGCTCGCCGTGGAGCCCGACCGCGTGTCTGAGCTGCTCGCGGCCGTGGCACAGGGGACGGTCAGCCTGGTCGCGCCCGGCTCCGGCGTCGATGAGTCATTGGGGACGGGTTCAAATGACTCATCGGAGTCATCGGGGACGGGTTCAAATGACTCATCAGCGGCCGAGGATGCAAAGGATTCGGAAGGGGCTGCAGCTCCCGAGGATACGGACGAGGCGCCCGATGCGGAAGCGGATGCGCAGGACACGAGCACAGAACTTGGAGGGGATGCGCGATGAAGCCGTTATGGTTCGCATACTGCACCTGCGAGGAGTACCCGGCCGTGCAGCGGGAGATCGAGCTGCGGGAGCGCGGGGCATGCGTGCTGCGCGTCGACGATCTCGAGCTGCTCGGGCGCATAGCGGGCGCGCTCGATGCCAAGGTCGCGGGGACGATGGTGCTCGCGCGGGGCCTTGGTATCGAAGCCCATGCGGCGCTTGTTGAGCGCATCGTGCGAACCGATGGCACGGGTCGCGTTGTGGCGCTCGTGGAAGCGATCGATCCGGCGCGCATCGCCCCGCTGTTCTATGCGGGCGCCGATGAGGTCGTGCCGCTTGAGGAGGCTCGCCGCGTGGGTGCGGCGGAGGCGCCTGCGGAGAAACAGGCTGGGGACAACGAAGGAGCCGCTTCGGAGAAGCAGGTTGAGGACGGCCGCGAGGCTGCTGCGGTGCCGAAGGAGGCGCAGCGTGCACAGGCGGTACCGGGGGTCGCCGCCTCAGAGGGCGTGAGTCGTCCGAACGGCGTGGACGACCTGGATGAGCCGGACAATCAGCCGCGCCCGCGTGCCAAGGCGCCGTGGGAACGCGACCGGCCGAAGCATCGCGCGCCCGTCGTGTGCGTCGCCTCCGGCCGCGGGGGCGTGGGCAAGACCACGATCGCGACGGCGATGGCGTGCGACGCGGCCCGCATGGGGCTGCGCGCCGCGCTCGTCGACCTCGACCTCATGTTCGGCGATGCCTACGGGATGCTGGGCGTGGAAGAGCCCCGCGACCTGGAGGGAATCGTCCAGGCAGCTTCATCGGGCTCGCTTTCGGAGGCCGATATCGTGCGCGCGTCGATGCGCGTCGCCCCCGGGTTGACGGTCTGGGGGCCGATCGGCGTACCAGAGCGGGCGGAGCTGCTCGGGAAACCGGTCGAGGTCTTGCTCGAGGTGCTTCGGGCCGAGGCGGACGTCGTGATCGTCGATACTTCGGCGACGTGGACGGATGCGGTCGCCGCAGCGGTGTCCCAGTGCGACCGGTGCCTCATGGTCGCCGACGGCGCGACGGGCACGGCTCCCGCGCTGCAGCGCGCCATCTCCCTGGCGGGGCGCTTCGGCCTCCCGCGCACGCGCATGACCTGCGTGGTCAATCGAGTCGGCGCGCGCTCATGTCCAGAGGATATGGCCATGCGCATCGAGATGGCGGCGGCGCTGAGCTCGAAGGCGCGCGTCATGGATGGCGGCGGCGACCTCGCGGGGCTCGCGGAGATCGGTCATATGGACGAGGCAGCGCGGGCGCAGACCCCGTTCGCCCAGAGCGTGCAGGTTCTTGCCGTGCGCGTCCTGCGCGAGCTGGGGTGCACGCTGCCGGAGGATGCGCTGCGCATCGAGGCGCGGGGCGTGGATGCGGGTCGCAAGCGGCTGCGCCTGCCATGGAAGAACGTGGGTGAGGCGGCATGAGCGTTTTGCAGCGCGCGCAGGTCGTTCGGGCAGCGGGACGGCCCCGGAAGCGCGATGGTGCGCGCTCCACAGCGCATCGCGCGGCGCTGCGGTCGGTGAAGCGCGAGACGCTGGAGCGCATCGGGTTCGATGAGGTCGCGCGCATCGTGGCGGATACGGACGCGGACCAGGCGCGCGGCGAGCTGCGCCCCGCGATCGAGGCCGTGCTCAACGCCCAGGTGCGCGAAGACCTGGACGACGGGGAGCGCGAGCTCATCGTGAACGAGGCGCTCGACGACGTGGTGGGCTTAGGGCCGCTCCAAGCGCTGCTCGAGGATGAATCGGTGAGCGAGATCATGGTGAATGGGTGCGGCTCGGCCTTTTTCGAGCGCAAGGGCACCCTGCACCCCTTGGGCGCCCTGTTCGAGGATGACGAGCAGATCCGCATCCTCATCGATCGGATTCTCTCGCCGCTCGGGCGCCGCGTCGACGAGCGGAGCCCCATCGTGAACGCGCGCCTGCGGAGCGGGTATCGCGTCAACGCGGTGGTTCCACCCGTGGCCATCGACGGCCCCGTGCTCACTATCAGGAAGTTCTCCGATCGCATCAGCTCGCTCGCGGAGCTCGTCAGGCTCGGCTCGCTTCCCGATTGGTACGCGCGCCTGCTGTCGTGCGCCGTCGCGCTGCGGCAGGATCTTGCCGTCGCGGGCGGCACGGGTTCGGGCAAGACGACCCTGCTCAACGCGCTCTCGTGCGAGATACCCACCGGCGAGCGCATCGTGACCATCGAGGATTCCGCAGAGCTCAAGTTCTCCCGGCACCCGCACGTGGTGCGGCTCGAGGCGCGCGCCGCGTCCATCGAGGGCGAGGGCGCGGTGAGTATCCGCGACTTGGTGACGAACGCGCTCCGCATGCGGCCCGATCGCATCGTGGTGGGCGAGGTGCGCGGCGCGGAGTGCATCGACATGCTCCAGGCCATGAACACCGGCCACGACGGGTCACTCACGACGCTGCATGCGGGGACGGAGGATGAGGCGATCGTGCGTCTCGTCCTGCTCGCGCGCTACGGCATCAACCTGCCCTCGGAACTCATCGAAGAGCAGGTGGCGATGGCGCTGGACGGGATCGTCATGTCGGAACGGCACCCGGATGGCAGGCGATTCGTGTCGTCGTATTCCGGGGTGAGCAGAGCGGAACACGGCGGCGTGAAGCTGGAACGGTACGTTTCGTTCGATCGCGCGACGGGGACGTGGGAGCTCGTGCGCGAACCCCCGTTCATCGAGGAAGGGCTTCGTTCCGGCGCACTCACGAGCGAGGAGGTGCAGGCATGGCGGACTATGTGCCCATGATGACGGCCGCGCTCGCGGCGGCGGGCGTGTATGGCGCCTTGGGCGGAACGGGCGTGCGACGGGGCGTTGGCAGCGGCATCGGGTCCGCGGCGTGTTCGCGCGGGGC
Source organism: Enorma timonensis (assembly GCF_000321165.1). Taxonomy (NCBI): domain Bacteria; kingdom Bacillati; phylum Actinomycetota; class Coriobacteriia; order Coriobacteriales; family Coriobacteriaceae; genus Enorma; species Enorma timonensis. The sequence goes on along the minus strand of NZ_CAPF01000052.1, from coordinate 30,972 downwards.
GGGCGATGCCGTGCGATCCGCGCTTCGCCGCCTGGGTGCGGCGGTTCCCGCGTGCGTGTGCGACACCGCTGTGATGCGCGCGTGCTGCGCCGAGCTCGCGCGGACGAAGGCGTATGCGCGGGCGATGCGCGTGCTCGGGGCGGAAGCGCCGCGCGGCACGGCGAAGGCGTGCCCGGCGGACGACGCGGTGGAAGCGGCGGATGCTCCGCCGTTGTCCCTGCATACCCGGGCTGAGACGGAACTGCAGCGGGGCATGCTCGTCGCCGCGCTCTGTCTGGGCGGCATGGCGGGCGTGCTCGCGCTGGGCGGCGTCATCGGGTTTGCCGCGGGCGCTGCTGCTATCGCCATCGTCCTGGTGGTGCGCGCGGCGCGGCGGGCGCGCGAGGAGCGCCAGCGCATCGCGTCGGCGATGCCCGAGGCGTTCGCAGCCCTCGCGATCGCGCTCGGCTCGGGCCATACGCTCGCGCAGGGCATGCGCTTCGTGGGGAGCCATGCCGAGGAGCCGGTTCGCGGCGAGTTTCTCCGCGTGGCATGCGCCGTTGACTGCGGCATCTCCGCATCCGATGCCCTGGACGACCTGCTTGCTCGCCTTCCCGCCCCGGGTCTCGGGCTCGTATCGCTCGCCCTCAAGGTCTCGCAGCGCACCGGGGCACCGCTCCGGGAACTTTTGGCGGAGGCGGCGGAGATGGCGGGTGAGCGCATCGCCCTCATGCGCCAGCTGGACGTGAAGACATCCCAGGCGCGCATGTCGGCCCGACTCGTCGCTTTGATGCCCATCGCCATGGTCGGCGCGCTCGCAGCGGTTTCGGTTGACTTTCGAAACGGTCTCGCCACGCCGGTCGGCGCGGGCTGCGTGGCCGTGGCGCTGGTGCTCGATGCCTGCGCATGGGTCATCATCCGGCGCATCATGCGCATCGATGTGGGGTGATGCGGAATGGGTGTGGTGGTTGCCGGGGTGCTCTCGGCATGGCTCTGCTGGCTGCTGACGGGTTTCGGCGCGGCCGATCGCGCGTGGGCGGCCTCGATGCTGCGCCGCGGCCTCGTGGGCGCGGAACGCACGTTTGCGCATATACGGCGCTCGATGCGCGCTCGCATGAGGCCGCGCCGCGCGAGGGCGGCGCAGGAGGCAACGCTTGGCCAGATCGCGGAGATGATCGATGTCGTGCGCCTCGGGCTCTCCGCCGGGCTGTCGTTCGATGCCGCCCTGGAGCTCTTCTGCGCCCATCGCTCCAGCGCGCTTGCCAAGCGCATGGAGCGGGCTCGCCTGTCGTGGCAGATGGGCATCGCGACGCGCGGGGAGGAGCTGGAACGCGTGGCGCGCGACCTCGGCGAGCGGTCGCTGGAGTCGTTCGGCATCGCGGTCGACCAGGCACTCAGCCTGGGCTCGCCACTGTCCGAGACGCTTGCCGCGCAGGGGCGCGAGATACGGGCGGCGCACCGGGCGCACGTCGAGCGCGAGATCGAGCGCGCACCCGTCAAGCTGCTCATCCCGACCGGGACGCTCATCCTGCCGGCGCTGTTGCTTTCCATCGTGGGTCCGCTGCTCGCGGCGAGCGGCATGGTGTAAGGAGGTTCGTATGGAGAAACGGGTACTGCACGGGTTCGGTAGCAAGGTGGCCTGCGGGGCGTCTCGCGGATTGCGCAGGATGCGTTCGCTTGCTCAGGAGGAAAGCGGCCAGGGGACGACCGAGTATGCGATCCTCGTGGGCGTGCTCGTGGTCATCGCGATCCTGGCGATCATCGCCTTCCGCGACAAGGTGAGCGAGCTATGGAACGCCATCTCAAGCGGCATCAACAGCCTGTGACGGATGGCGCCGCGCGCGGGGCGGGCGAGCCGGCCGCCTCAAAGGCGGCTCGGGGGCGGGATCGCCTGCGCGGGCGCTGGCTCGCCCCCATGTTCTGCGTGCTCGCGGCGTTGTGCGCACTCGTGCTGGGCGCGGGGTATATTACCGGGGCGACCGGCGGGCTTGCCTCCGATCAGGCTGAGCCGACCCCGCAGGCGAAGGCGGGCTCGTCCCGTGCTGCGGAGGGCTCCGACGCGTCGGGTGATGCGGCCGAGCCAAAGGGTGATCGGGAAGCGGGAAGCGATGCCGCGGCGGGCGATGAGCTCGCAGATGAATCGGATGCCGCCCCGGTCGATGCGAGTACGTTCTTGAGCGTGCTCGAGCGCTCCGCGGCGGCGGATGCGCAGGGAGAGGCATCGTGTATGTGGACGGCCGATGAGCCCATCGACGAGCTCGCCGCCGACGTGCTCCGCACGTACCGCGACACGGCTGGGTGCCAGCTCATGACAAGCGGCTACCTGGATTTGAAGGGCAACGCATGGGGCGGCATCGTTCTCAACGCGGAGGGGTGGGTCGACGTCATCGTCGTGGCAGCCGAGGAAGGAGATGCCTCGTCGACGGCGCGGATCGCGCGCATGAGCGCATCGTCTGCCCCGGAGGACACGGGCTCGCGATGAGGTGCAAGCAAGGAGGTTGATGCGTATGCGTGCATGTGCGCAACGCGTGCTGGGGGGCATGGCCGCGCGGCGTGTCCACGGGGGAGCGTCGGCACGAACCGTGAGCGCTCTGCGACACCTCGCGCGGGAGGAACGCGCCCAGGCGACGCTCGAATATGCCCTGACCCTGTTCGCGCTCATGGCGCTCATCTCCGGGGTCGCCCTGCTCTGGCGCGCGGGGGAGCAGGGCGTGCTCGCGCGGCTGGTGGAGGACGCCTGCTCGCATGCGCTCGACGGGTTGGGCGTGCTCGATATCGCATTGTTTTGAGCATGCGCGAGGGGGGTGCGGGATATGACGCGAATGATGGGTGCGCTCGCGCGCGAGGACCGGGCGCAGGCGACGGTCGAGGCCGCCCTGCTGCTCCCGGCGTTCCTCACGGTGCTCCTGCTCGCCTTGCAGCCGCTGTGCATGCTGCACACGCGCTCGGTGATGGAGGCGGCGGCGAGCGAGACGGCGCGGCTCATGATCACCGCGGGCGACGAGACGCAGGATGGCTGCGAAGCGTTCGCGCTGCGGCGCCTCGCGGCCGTCCCCGACCTCTCGATCTTCCACGCGGGAGGTTCGCAGGCGTGGGACATCGAGCTGAGCGCATCCGATGCGGGCGAGGGGCGGGTGAGCGTGGCGATTTCGGGCGCGGTCACCCCGCTGCCCGTCCTCGGGGCGTTCGCGGGCGCGCTGGGGGAGACGAACGGATGGGGGGATGTCGAGATGCGCGTGGAGGTGAGCTATGCAGGCAGACCGGAATGGCTCGAGGGGGACTACGAGGCATGGATTGCGCGGTGGGATTGACCTGTTCATCGAGGAGGGGGCGTACACGAGCCTGGCGGCCGCCGTGTCGATCCTCGTGACGCTGTCGCTGCTGTTCGCGGTCGCGAGCGGCATCTGGAGCATGTCGCGTTCAGGAGATGTCCAGGTGAGCGCCGACGCGACGGCGCTCGCGGGCGCGAACGTGGTCTCGTCGTACCATACGACGGCAACGGTGCTCGACGCCGCGGTGCTCAGCATGGGGCTGGCGGGGATCTGCGTGACGGGCGTCGGCCTCGTTGGCCTCCTCATCCCCGGGGCCAACGCGCTCGCGCCGCAGACGATCGACGCGGGGATTCGCATGCTCGATGCGCGGAACGACTTCGCGGCATCCGCCTCGCGCGGCCTGCAGACGCTCGAATCGTCCCTGCCGTTTCTCGTGGCGGCGAACGGAACGCGCACGTGCTCCGCGCAGTCGGGTGAGGCGACCACATACACAGGGACGGCGCTCGCTGTCCCCACCGCTTCCGCCTCGGAGTTCCCTGCGCTCGAGGGCAACGAGGTCGCGACCGATGAACTCGAGGCGACCTCGGGCGAGCTCGAGGTGGCGGCAGACGAGCTCACCGAGGCGCAGGAGGAGACCGCGCGCGCGAAGGAGGCGGCCTGGCTCGCCGACTGCGGAAGGGATGGTCGCAACATGCAGGAGCGCGCGGGCAGCCTGTCCGGCATCTCGGCGGCCGAAAACCCCGATTACGCCTCGAGCTTGACCTGGGATCCGAACGTCGCGCTCGACCGCACGCGCGCGTACTACGCGTGGCGCTACGCGCATGAGGCTCCCGAGGGGAGCGGCGTCGAGGCGGCGGCGGATTCCGCTGCCCGCAAGGCGTTCTACGCATATGCGTCCGAGCAGTTCGCCACGGCGGCGGTGATCGAGACAGAAACCGGCGTGACCATCTCGGTCCCGCTGCTTCCGAAGAACACCGATGAGGCGCGGAACACGACGCTCTATACCGATGCCGAGTGGCCGACGACCCAGGAATCGAGGGGAAGGACGCTTCACTACTCCCTGGAATGCCCGGGCGCGACCGGGGCGTCTGCCGGCATGGGGTCGCTCGCGGACGCAGAGGCAGGGCGCATCAAGGAGTGCCCGACCTGCGCGTTCGGCATCGGCGACGTGGGCAGGGTTCCCGCTGCCTCCACATCCATCGACAACGGATACGAATGCCACCTCCGGGAGTTCACGCTCGCGCTCGAGGACTACGCCGCGTGCCGCGGGCGGGAGATCGAACTCGAGCGCGAAGCACGCGGCGCGAGCGAAGACGCGGCCGATGCCTTCGATGCGGCGCTCGAGACGCTTGCCGCCCACCGGCCGCATATCGCGCCGCCGGGGAGATGCGGCGTGGTCGCGGTGGTGGTCTCAAACGCGACGGAAGCGCCCGAGGAACTCTCGACCTCCTTCGCCGCCCAGCCGGAGGGCGAGATGCGCGGCGCCATCTCCGCGGCGGTGCTCGCGCCCGACGAGGCGACCGATGAGAGCAACGTCCTCGCCTCGTTCTTCTCGTCGCTCTCATCGCGGACGGGCGGGGGCGGTGCCGTGGGGCTCATCGACGACGTGATGGGGCTGTGGGGAAAGCTGCTCATCGCGTACGGCGATGTGGCCGAGGGGCTCTCGCAACTCATGGACGACCTGCTCGGAGGGCTTTCGATGCTCGGCCTGGGCCCGCTCGCGACCTGGATGGGGAATCGCATCGACGGCGCGGTGAGCGCCCTGGGGTTCGAGCCCGTCGACCTGAGCTCGATGAAGCCCGTGCTAACCGATAGTGCCAACGTGCTCGCCCATGCCGATGTTCCCGGGCTCTCCGATGCACAGGAGCTGCTGCGGTCGCTGCCCGTGGGCAGCACGGATCCGGCGGCGCTCCTCGAGGCGCTCGAATACGACGTGGGCGAGCGCCTGCTCGATACGACCATCACCATCGCGGAGATTCCCTTGCCGGGAGGGGTCACGATCCCGCTCACGGTGCGCGTGGGGGATGTGGTGGGCATCGTCGGGGGAGGTGGATGAGCATGGCGGGCGAGGGTTCAGGCAGATGGTCGCGCCGCGCGCGTGCGCTCGGCAGCCGCCTGCTCGAGGAGCGGGCGCAGGCGACGGTCGAGATGGCGGTCGTGGTGCCGGTGCTTATCGTGCTCGCGCTCATCACCTACAACGTCATGGTCTTCCTTGCGGCGTCCGCGCGCTTCGACCGCGTCGCCCCCGACATCGTGCTCGCCCACGCCGTCGCCCCCAGTGGGTTCGGCGATGCAGCGTCGGCGGTCTCGGATGATGTGGCAGGCGCACTTGCCGACGCGATGGGGTCGTACGACGTCGATATCGAGGTGACGTGCCTCGAGGACGGGGACGGCGGCGGCTCGGTCTTCTCGCTCGTCGGCGGCCAGCGGACGTATCGCTGCGTCATGCGGTTTGAGCCATGGCCGAGCAGGCTTTCCATCGCCGGCGTCGACATGGGCGCGCCGGTCGCGCTCGAGCACGTCCGCGAGGTCGTCGTCGATCCATGGCGGCCGGGGGTCGTGATGTGAGATGAGGGGGTTCGGCATGGATGAGGGAAAGGTGGCGCGGTGCGCGCTCGACCCGTATGGGTTCAGGCGCGCCCTGCGGATGCTGGGCTGGGAGCCTGCGTGCCTCGTGGTTGCCGAGGCGCCGCTTGCCCGGCTCGCCGGGATGATCCCCCGCTCGTATGGGGCGGCCGGCGCCCCTGGGGAGGTGGTGATGGGATTTCCCCGCTGCCATGCGGTGCACACGTGCTTCATGCACCGCGCGCTCGACATCGCATTCCTCTCCAAGACGGGGGAGGTGCTCGCGGTGTGCCGGGCCGTGGAGCCATGGCGCATGCTCGCATGCCGCGGCGCGGCATCGGTGCTTGAGCGGTTCTCGATACCTTAGGGCGGCGGCTCCGCCCGGGACAGTCAAAAAAATAGGCGACCACGAAGGCCGCCTATCTGCGAATGCGATGGTGGTCAGAGAGGGAGTCGAACCCCCGACACGAGGATTTTCAGTCCTCTGCTCTACCAACTGAGCTATCTGACCGGGGCTGCGTTTAACAGCTTGATAACTATACCAAATTGAACGTGCCCGTCAAGGCAAAAAGCTCGAATATCCGATAAAGTGGGAACGAGACGGTATACTCAAAGGTCAACGCGAACGACGAAGCCATGCGGGAGCGCGTCTCCAGGGCGGAAAAGAGGACATGATGGAAAGGATCCGCGGAGTCAACCTGGCGGGCTGGTTCATCCCCGAGCCATGGGTAACGCCCTCGTTGTTCGCTGCAACCGGCGCGACGAACGAGGTGGAGCTCCAGACCGCCATGGGTTCCGTCGCGTACAACGAGCGCATCCGCCAGCACTACGAGACGTTCATCACCGAGAACGATTTCCGGCGCATGGCGGCTATCGGGCTCAACGCCGTCCGCCTGCCGGTGCCGTGGTACACCTTCGGTTCCCAAGGCGAGTCCGAGGTGTACATCCCCGCCGTCGACTACATCGACCGTGCGTTCGAGTGGGCGCGGAAATACGATATGCGCGTCCTGCTCGATCTCGCGACGGTCCCCGGCGGCCAGGGCGATTCGAACAACTCGCGCAGCACGCCGGAGTCCACCGCCGACTGGCACTCCTCGACGAACGGCCGGCACATCGCGCTTTCCGTCCTCGACCAGCTGGCGACCCGCTACGGCATGCGCGCCGAGCTCATCGGCATCGAGCTGCTCGATACGCCCATCATGAGCGTGCGCACCGGGCTCTTCCGCACCTCGAACGGCATCCCGAGCCACTACCTGCGCAATTTCTACCGCGACGCCTACGAGATCGTGCGCCTGCACATGCCCGAGACCAAGATGGTCGTGTTTTCCGCCTCCGGCCACCCCAAGGCGTGGAAGCGCTTCATGAGCGGCGGCAAGTACCGCAATGTCTGCATGGACATCCATCTCTACCACTATCGCGACGATATGGCGCTCGACATCACCACGCCGAGCGGCCTCTCCCATGCCATCGCGCGCAACCGCCGGCTCATCGACGAGGCGCATGCCTCCGGCTTCCCGGCGATCGTGGGCGAATGGTCGGGTGCCGCGGTCTTCACCAACACGTCTATCACGCCGGAGGGGCGCGCCGCGTTCGAGCGCGTGTTCATCGCGAGCCAGATGGCCTCGTTCGCGAAGGCGCGCGGCTGGTTCTTCCAAACGTGGAAGACCGAGAAGCGCATTGCGGCATGGGACGCGCGCGTCGCGCTCGGCACGCTCGAGCGCGGCATGCTCGACTAACGGGGAAGCCGTGGCGAGCGCTGTGGAGCAGGGCGGGCTCATCGTGGTGGGCACGCCCATCGGGAACCTGGGAGATCTGAGTCCGCGCGCGGCGGAGGCGTTTCGTCGCGCCGATGCCGTGTGCTGCGAGGACACGCGCGTCACCGGAAAGCTGCTCGCGCACATCAGCGTCGAGAAGCCGCTCGTGCGCTGCGATGAGAACGTGATCGCCGCGCGTGCGGAGGGACTTGTCGAGCGCATGCAGGCGGGTGAGGTGCTCGCGTACGCGTCGGATGCCGGCATGCCGGGCATCTCCGACCCCGGGCAGGTGCTCGTGGAGGCTGCGCGCGCGGTGGGGGTCGCCGTCGAGGTCGTGCCCGGCCCCGTTGCCTGCGCGACCGCGCTCGTGGCATCGGGTATCCCCTGCGACCACTTCTTCTTCGAGGGCTTCCTGCCGCGCCGGGCGGGCGAGCGCGAGCGGCGGCTGCGGCAGCTCGCTGCGGTGCCCGGGGCGCTCATCTTCTACGAATCCCCGTATCGCATCGCCGCGACGCTCGAGACCGTCGCCGCCGTGTTCCCGACGCGCGAGGCCGCGCTCTGCCGTGAGCTCACGAAGCTCCACGAGGAGGTGCTCCGCCTGCCCGCACCCGAGCTCTTCGCCGATGTCGCTGCGCGCGACCAGGTGAAGGGCGAGATCGTGCTCGTGGTGGCGCCGCCCGCCGCGGACGAGCTCGTGGCGCTTGCGGCCGGCGCGCCCGCTGCGGCAGCCGTGGGGACACCAGGTGAGGCTGCGGATGCCGATGCCGCCCTGCGCCGCGACATCGCGGATGCCCTTGCTGCTGGCGAGCCCGCCTCCGCCATCGCGAAGCGCCTCTCCCAGCGCTATTCCCGCCGTCGCCGCGAGGTCTACGCCCTCGTCCTCGAGGTGCAGGGCTCTTGAGGTGAGCATGATAAAAACCCGGCTTGCTAAATGATAAAAACCAGCCTGTCTGCTTTTTATCATTTTGGGTTGCGACGCGCTGCGCCCCGCGCGCGACGAACCCACTCGCCATGCGGTAAACTATCACCCTAGATGCCACGACCACGCAAGGAGATTCCCAGCATGGAGCACACGAAGCCCTCGTATTACATCACCACCCCCATCTACTACGTGAACGCCAAGCCGCACCTGGGCACGGCGTACTGCACGATCCTCGCCGACGTCCAGGCGCGCTTCCGCCGTGCCTGCGGGTATGACGTCAAGTTCCTCACCGGTATGGACGAGCACGGCGAGAAGGTGGCCGAGGCGGCCGAGAAGAACGGCTTCGATACCCCGCAGGCGTGGTGCGACTCCATGGAGCCCGCCTTCCGCGACCTGTGGGAGACGCTCGAGATCTCCAACGACGACTTCATCCGCACCACGCAGCCGCGCCACATCGCGGCTGTCCAGAAGTTCCTGAAGGCGCTCCTCGACCGTGGCTACATCTACAAGGATGCCTACGACGGCTGGTACTGCCGCCCGGACGAGACGTACTTCACCGAGACGCAGGTGCGCCACCACGAGGAGGAGCGCGTCGCCGCCGGCGAGGCTCCGGCCGACCCGGAGCACCCGCTCTGCCCGGATTGCGACCGCCCGCTCGAGCGCATCCAGGAGGAGAGCTGGTTCTTCAAGCTCTCCGCCTTCGAGCAGCCGCTCCTCGATTTCTACGAGGCGCACCCGGACTTCATCCAGCCCGAGACGCGTCGCAACGAGGTGATCTCCTTCGTGAAGGGCGGCCTCAAGGACCTCTCCATTAGCCGCTCCACGTTCGACTGGGGCGTGCCGTTCCCGTTCGACGAGAAGCACGTCGCCTACGTGTGGGTCGACGCGCTCATCAACTACCTCTCCGCCGTCGGGTACGGCGCGGAGGGCGAGGAGGCGGCCGAGACCCTCGCGTACCGCTGGCCGGCGCAGTGCCACGTCGTGGGCAAGGACATCATCCGCTTCCACTGCGTCATCTGGCCGGCGCTTCTCATGGCCGCGGGCCTGCCCCTGCCGGAGAAGGTCTTCGTCCACGGCTTCCTCACCGTGCGCAACGAGGAGACCGGCAAGGTCGAGAAGATGAGCAAGAGCCGCGGCAACGCCATCGCGCCGGAGGAGGTCATCGACCTTCTGGGCGTGGAGGCGTACCGCTACTACTTCATGAGCGACGTGACGCATGGCGCGGACTCGCCCATCAGCTGGGGCCGCATGCGCCAGGTCTACAACGCCGACCTGGCCAATAGCTGGGGTAACCTCGTCTCCCGCACGCTCAACATGAGCATGAAGTACTTCGATGGGTGCGCGCCCGCGCGCCCCGCGAGCTTCGATGAGCCGAGCCCGCTGCGCGACGCCTGCGACGGCATCTTCGAGCGCTACGCCGCGTGCATAGAGACCATGGATTACAGCGGCGCGACGGCCGAGGTGCTCAAAATCGTCTCCGCCGCGAATCACTACATCGAGGACATGGCGCCGTGGGCGCTCGCGAAGGATCCCGAGAAGGTGGACGAGCTCGCGAGCGTGATCTGGAACCTGCTCGAGGTCATCCGCATCGCGAGCGAGCTCTACGACCCGTTCATGCCGCGCATCTCCGCCGAGGTGCGCCGTCGCCTCTCGCTTGATCCCGCGCCGACGGCCGACCTTGCCGCCGCCTGCGCTTGGGGCGGCCTCGCGGGCGGCGCGCCGGTCGAGAAGGGCGAGCCGCTCTTCCCGCGCCTGGTGGACTAGGCGCTCGCTGCAAGGTTTCCTGAAGCGTTCATATGTTGTGATCTGACGGCTCCATCGCAGCGCGGCGGGGCCGTCCCTACCATCGGGAGAAGACCGTGACCACGTCCCCGCTTGCCAACCTCACCGCCACGCGCGAGCTGCTCGACGAGTTCGGCCTGGCCACCAAGCACCGCTTCGGCCAGAACTTCCTCATCGACAACCACGTGATCGAGCGCATCTGCGAGCTCGCTGAGCTCACGGGCGCGGAGCGCGTGCTCGAGGTGGGGCCGGGCATCGGCACGCTCACGCTCGCGCTCGTGCAGGAGGCGGCGGGCGTCGTGTCCATCGAGATGGACTCCGCGCTCGAACCCGTGCTTTTCGCGCACGCCGCGGACCACGCGAACTTCACCTATATCATGGGCGACGCCCTGCGCGTGCCGGTCGAGCGCATCGAGGAGGCGGCGGGAGGTGCGCCCACGCACCTCATCGCGAACCTGCCCTACAACGTGGCAGCGACCATCATTCTCGACTTCTTCGAGCGCATGCCCGCCCTCGAGTGCGCCGTCGTGATGGTGCAGAAGGAGGTCGCCGACCGCATCGCCGCACACCCGGGCTCGAAGGATTACGGCGCCTGCACCGTGAAGCTCGCCCTGCAAGCACGGGTGACGGGCCGCTTCGAGGTGCCGCCGCGCTGCTTCATGCCCGCCCCGCACGTGGACTCCGCCGTGGTGCGGCTCGACCGCTATGCGCCGGGCGAGACGCCCTGCGTGGCCGCGAGCGTCGCCGGGGACGGCATCGATCCCGCGGAGGTGGCGCGCGTCGTGGACGCCGCGTTCGCCCAGCGCCGCAAGACCATCCGCAATTCCATGAGCGCGAACGGCTTCGCCAAGCAGGCGCTCGATGCCGCTTTCGATGAGACGGGCATCGCGCCCACCGCGCGCGCCGAGACGCTCTCGGTCGAGGACTTCGTGCGCCTTGCGGCCGCGCTTGCCGAGGCGGGGGAGGGTGCCCGATGAGCCCGGAGCAGCAGGAGCCGCTGGGGGCGCAGGAACCGCTCGCGTTCGTCAAGCACACGAAGCGCGGTGACAAGGCATACGCGGTGCCCGACGTGCCCGCGCCGCTCTTCGACACGCACGCCCACCTCACGTGCTTTTGGTCGAAAGACCCGGCCGAGGTGCTCGTGCGCGCCGGTCGCGCGGGCGTCCGCCGCCTCGTGACGCTCTTCGATCCTATCGCGGACGAGATGTCGCTCGAGGAGTTCCGCCATAGGCTTACAGAATGGCAGGCGCGCGCCACGGTGCAGACGGCCGATGCCGGCATGCCGGCGCGCGAGCTGCCCGACGTCTCGTATCTTGCGGGCGTCCACCCTTATGGCGCCCCCGCCTTCTCGGACGAGACGCTCACCGCGGTCGAGCAGGCGCTCGCCGACCCCCGTTGCGCGGGCGTGGGCGAGATCGGCCTCGACTACCATTTCGACGCGGACGACAACATCGAGGCTGCCCCGCACGACGTGCAGATCGCCTGCTTCGAGCAGCAGCTCGCGCTCGCCTGCGCGCGCAACGTGCCCGTCGAGCTGCACGTGCGCAACGACGGCGCCGACGAGGCGCGCGCGGCGCACGCGGATGCGTACCGCGTCCTGAGCGAGGTGGGCATCCCCGCGGCGGGCTGCGTGCTCCATTGCTTCACCGAGGATCGCGCCACCATGGAGCGCTTCGTGGAGCTCGGTTGCCGCATCGCGTTTGGCGGAGCCGCGACGTTCAAGCGCAACACCGACATCCGCGAGGCCTTCGCGGCGTGCCCGCTCGACCGCATCCTCTTCGAGACCGACTGCCCCTACATGGCGCCCGAGCCCCTGCGCGGCATCGAGTGCGAGCCGGCGCTCATCGTCTTCACCGCTACCGCCCTCGCGCAGGACCGCAGCGAGCGCACGGGCGAGGAGCCCGCTGCTATCATGCGCGCTGCCTGGGAGAACGCCACCGCCCTGTTCTCCGGGTGAGGTGCGCCGGGCGCTTGCCGGCCGCCTCGGGGCGCGATGTCGCCCGGAGCGGGTATAAGCACCTCACGAAGCAGAAAGCCGTCGGCGAGGGGGCAGCATGGCGAAATCGGATGAGAAGAAGCGCGCGGCGTTGAGCGGCAAGGCGGATCGGGCGGCGAAGGCCGCGAAGGCGGACAAGGCAGCCAAGCCGAGCAAGGCAGCCAAGGCGGATAAGGCCGGCAAGGCGAAGGCCAAGGCCGCGCGGAAGGCCGAGAAGCGCGCCTTGAAGAAGGAGGCCGCCGAGCAGGCGAAGGCCGGGCGCGCCATCCGCAAGGCGACCGACCGGGCGCTCCGCGACCTGGTGCGGCAGACTACGGTCGAGGCGACGGATACCGCCGCGCGCAGCGCCGTGCGCACCGCGCAGCAGGCGGTCAAGCGCTTGTCGCCGCGCTACGAGGCGCCGCATCCCGTGAGCGGCCGCTCGGTGGTCGGCTCGTGGGACCTGCACATGCACTCCGTCTTCTCGGACGGCTCGCGCACGGTCGACGAGCTCATCGCCGAGGCGCGCGCCGTCGGCGTCACGCGCATCGCCATAACCGACCACGATTCGCTCGCGCGCCTCTCGTACGTGCGCGAACGGGCGCGAGAGCTGAGCTTCCCCGTGCTCGCGGGCGTCGAGGTGTCCGCGCGCGACATGGCGACGGGGCGCAAGGTGCACATCCTGGCCTTCGGCCTGAGCGCGACCAAGGATGGCTCGGACCCGGTGGAGCGGCTCGTCGCGCCCACGCTCACGGCGCGCACGGCGAACACGCTCTGGCAGGCGTGGGTGCTCCAGCGCCAGGGCATCGAGTTCTCGGGCAAGCACCTCTCGCTCGATGAGGTCGTGGCCACGGCGGGGGAGAGCACCGGCGTCTACAAGCAGCACGTCATGGAGACGCTCACGCACCGTCCCTACACCGACCCGGACTACCAGTTCTGCTATGCCTGCTGGTTCAAGGGGGCGAGCCCGGCGAACCGCGACATCCCCTATCCGTCCGCCATCGACGCGGTGCGCGCCATCCGCGAGCAGGGCGGCGTGCCCGTGCTCGCGCACCCGGGGCAGACCGATTCCTGGGCGCTCGTCTCGGATCTTGTGGGCGCGGGCCTTCTGGGCATCGAGGCGTACCACCCCGACCACACGGAGCGCGACCGGGAGCTCGCCTTCGAGCTCGCCGGGCGCTACGGCCTCTTCGTGACGGGCGGCAGCGACTACCACGGAAAATACGGCGCGGCACCGGGCGTGGGCACGTGCTTCGTGTGCCCCGAGGAAGCGGGAGCGCCGGTGGAGGGCTTGTTCGCCACGGAGGCTTCGCTTAGCTAGCGCTCGGGGCGGCCGGGGCACATCCAGGCGGGCTGGATTTTGCGGGCTGGCTGGTTCGCGCGCCAGCGTGCCGCTTCCCTAGGACAGGCTCGGCACCTCGGCGAGCACCTCGGCGGGCGCGCTGCCCGGCTTGCCGGTGACCCAGCGCGTGAAGCGGTCGAACTGCACGAGCAGCCATTCGAGCGGGCTCGGCTCGGCGATGTCCTCGGCCGCGACCAAATCGACGGTGGCCAGGGCTTCGTCCCCTTGGGAGAGCGTGAGCGTCCCCGCGGCATCGCCTGCGCGCACCGCGCCGGAGAACTCCTCGAGGTCGACATCGAGCGAGAGCTCGCCGGCCAGGTCGAACACGCGCACGGTGGCGTCCGGGTCGGCGGCGACCACGTCGGCGGTCTTGTCGGTCCAGGCCGCATCCGTCGCGCGTGCCACGAGCACCGCGCCGTCCATGGTGGTGTAGTCGCTTTGCACCACCTCGACGGTCTTCATGTGGTCGTAGTACCAGTTCGCGAGGGTGAGCGTGTCGGCGAAGCGGTCGGCGTCCTCCGCGCAGCCGAGCACCACGACGTAGATCTCCTCGCCGTCGCGCACGAACGTTCCCGCGAAGCACTTGCCTGAGATGTACGTCGTCCCCGTCTTGCCGCCGATGTTGCCGTCCTGCCCGAGGATCTTGTTCCACACCTCGAACGTCACGGTGCGCTCGGCGCCGTCCGCGCCGGTCACCGTGATGGAGTTCTCGCCCGAGCCGTCCGCCGCGCGGAACGTCTCGCTCTGCATGGCGTAGGCGAGCATCGTAGCCACGTCGCGCGCCGAGGCGTGCATGTCCGCCTCCCACGCGCCGAAGTCGAGGCCGTGGGGGTTGGCGAACACGGCGCCGAGTCCCAGCTCGGCGGCCTTTGCGTTCATGGCATCGACGAACACGCCGTAGGGGTCGTCGCTCGCGGGATCCATGAGCGCGCCCACACTCGAGGCGATGGCCATGGCGGCGTCGTTGCCCGAGGGGACGAGCAGCGCCTTGAGCGCCGCCTCGAGCGACATCGTGTCGCCCTCGCGCAGGTTCGCGCTCGATTCTCCCACGGTGGCGGCCGCGTGGTCGACCGTGATCGTGTCGGTGGGCTCGGCGTTCTCGATCGCGACGATGGCGGTCATGAGCTTCGTGAGCGAGGCGATCTTTACCTGGTCGTCCGCCGCGCGCTCGAAGTAGACGGTGCCGTCAGCGCCGACCACGATGGCGTGCGGGGCGGTGATGTCGGGAAGGTCGCTCGCGGCAAGGCCGCGCTCCTCGGCGGTTTCCCCCAGGATGACGTCGGTCTCGAGGGTCTCGGCGTGCGCGGCGACGGGAAGGGCGAGGCAGGCGCCGGCGCATATGAGCAGCGCGCACAGGGTGCATGCGATGCGCCGCGCGAGCGGCAGGGCTTGGGCTCGATTCACGATTATGCTCCGATTGCGATGTGCGTTTTGGCAACAGGGGTTCTTCATCCGCCGCATTCTACCATAGAGGAACTTATGGCTTGCTTAACGAGCGCGAGGGAACGCTTCACCGGTGCGTGCACGGGCATAATACTTCAAATGGGGGAAGGGAGAAACGCTGGTGAAGCTGCGCATCCTTGTCGTCGACGACGAGAAGACCATCACAGACCTCGTGGGAATCTACCTCAGGAACGAGGGGTATGACGTGACGCTCGCCTACACCGGGGCGGATGCCGCGAACCTCATCCTCACCCGGGAGTTCGACCTCGCGATCCTCGACGTCATGCTGCCTGACATCGATGGGTTCGAGCTGCTGCGCACCATCCGCGCGGACCACACCTACCCCGTCATCATGCTCACCGCGCGCAGCGCGCCGGCCGATAAGATCGAGGGCCTCTCGCTCGGCGCGGACGATTACGTGGTGAAGCCGTTCCGCCCGCTCGTGCTCGTCGCACGCGTGAAGGCGCAGCTGCGCAGGTACACGAGCTACGGGAGCCGCGACGAGCAGACGTCGCGCATCATCTCCATCAACGGCCTCGAGATCAACCCCGACGCGCACAGCGTCACAGTCGACGGCAAGCCGGTGCGCTGCACGCCCATCGAGTACTCGATCCTGCTGTACCTTGCCGAGAACCGCGGCCGCATCGTGCCCGTGGAGGACCTGTTCCGCGCGGTGTGGAACGAGGAGTTCATGCAGGGATCGAATAACACGATCATGGTGCATATCCGGCACCTGCGTGAGAAAAGCGGTGATGACGCACAGAACCCGCGCTTCATCAAGAACATCTGGGGCGTGGGGTACACGATCGAAGGGTAGGGGATGCGCATGGACGCACGGCCGAACCAGCCTGCCGAGAGCGCGCCGCAGGATCCCGATTCACTTGCCCCCGAGGCGTTCGGGGGCAACGTCTTCATCTCGCAGCTCCTCAAGCTCACCTCAAGCAAGCTACTCGCCACGATCACGATGCTCGTCTTGCTCGTCATGCTCTTGGGAGCTGACGAGCCGATTGCCATCTTGGTGATCTTGTTCGCGAGCTACCTCGTGGTGGATCGCTATATCGAGGCGCGCCGTTGCATCGTGCTCGGCGGGGCGGCGTGGATCGTCGTGCTGTTTTTGGGCGGCCTCATCATGGGGAACAGCCAGTTCCCCATCCTCTTCAGCGCGGGGTACCTCTTCTCGCTCTGCGGCTTTTTGCTCGCGCTCGCCGTGTGCCTCGCGTTCTTCGTGGGTCGCGCGCTGTATTATTACGGGCTCGAACGGGGACACCAGCAGGCGGACGAAGCCATCGCGCGCCACATCACGGACCGGCTCATCGACCATCCGGACGATTGGGGTCAGCTCGACGGCGATTACCTGGAGGCGGAGAGCGCGATCAACCTCGTGCGCCAGCGGCGGCGCGCGGGCGAGCAGGCGCTGCGCAACGAGGCGCGCCGCAAGGACGACCTCGTGACCTACCTCGCGCACGACCTCAAGACGCCGCTCGCGAGCATCGTGGGCTACCTGTCGCTTCTCGACGAGGCGCCCGACCTGCCCGTGGAGCAGCGGTCGCGCTTCACGTCGGTGGCGCTCGAGAAGGCGCACCGGCTCGACGCGCTCATTGAGGAGTTCTTCGACATCACGCGCTTCGATTTCCACGGCATGGTGCTCACGCGCGGCTACGTGGATCTGAGCCTCATGCTCGGGCAGGTGGCGGACGAGTTCTATCCCATCCTTACCGAGCAGGGCAAGCGCGTGGAGATCGAGTGCGAGCCGGGGCTCAAGGCGCTCATCGACGGCGACAAGATGGCGCGCGTGTTCAACAACGTGATGCGCAACGCCATCGCGTACAGCTACGAGGGCACGACGATTCGCATCGTGGCGGAGCGTCGGGACGGCACGGGGGGTCGTCATCCGCTTCGAGAACCACGGCGACCCCATCCCGGAGCCCAAGCTCAAGGTCATCTTCGAGAAGTTCTACCGGCTCGACGCTGCACGCGCCACGAACCGCGGCGGTGCGGGCTTGGGGCTCGCCATCGCGAAGGAGATCGTCACCGCGCACGGCGGCACGATCGAGTGCACCTCCACCCCGGAGAAGACGGTCTTCACCATCACCCTGTGAGTCATTGGAGTCATTGGGGACGGGTTCAATTGACTCACCGAGACATTGGGGACGGGTTCGTTTGACTCACTGAGTCAAACGAACCCGTCCCCAATGACTCAAGGCGGCTTACGCTATCTTTACAATGTGCTTTCTGCCTCATGAAGCGCGATACATAACGTGTACTATGAAGAAAACTCACGGTCACAGCTGTTCTTGGGGTGACGTTTCCGATGATCTATTACGTGGAGGATGACGACAACATCCGCGGGCTCACGCTCTACGCCCTGCACCAGCAGGGCATCGAGGCCGAGGGGTTCTCGAACGATAGCGAGTTCAAGGCCGCCGTGGCGCGCCGCGTGCCCGACGCGGTGCTCCTCGACATCATGCTGCCCGACACCGACGGCCTCGAGATCCTCCGCCGCCTCCGCGCGGACCAGGAGACCGCGACCGTGCCCATCATGATGCTCACCGCGAAGGATACCGAGCTCGACAAGGTGGTCGCGCTCGACGGCGGCGCGGACGACTACCTCACCAAGCCCTTCAGCCTCATGGAGCTCACGAGCCGGTGCCGCGCGCTCCTGCGCCGCGGCGGCATGACGAAGAAGACCTCCGACGTGCTCTCCAATTCCGGCATCGTGCTCTCGCCGAGTCACCGCGAGGTCACGGTCGACGGCAATCCCGTCAAGCTCACGCTCCGCGAGTTCGACCTCCTGGAGTACCTCATGCGCAAGCCCGGCGTGGTGTTCAGCCGCGAGGCGCTGCTGCAGAGCGTGTGGGGTTGGGACTTCGACGGCGGCTCGCGCACGGTCGACGTGCACGTGCAGACGCTCCGTCAGAAGCTCGGCGACCGGTCGGGCTGCATCGAGACGGTGCGCGGCGTGGGCTATCGCTTCGCCGACCATGCGGCCTAACGAGGCGAGGGGAGCGCGCGTGTGAGTCCGCTCGGAAGCAAGAAATCGCTCTTCCGCCGCGTGTTCGGCACGATCTTCGTGACCGTGCTGCTCGTGGTGATCGTGCTCACCATGGTGGGCGCCGTCTACCTGCAGAACCAGGTGAGCGACATCTCGCGGCGCGAGCTGTACGACGAGGCGCACATCGTCGCGTCCATGCTCAACGAGACCGAGGATGACGTGAGCCTACTCGAGCGCCTCGAGGCGGACCGCGTGCGCGTGACGCTCGTCGCGCCCGACGGCACGGTAATCTTCGACAACGAGGAGCCGGCCGCGGAGATGGAGAACCACAGCAGCCGCCCCGAGGTCGCGCAGGCGCTCGAATCGGGCTCCGGGTACTCGGAGCGCTCGAGCTCCACGCTCGGGGAGATCATGTTCTACCAGGCCGTTCGGCTCGAGAACGGCACGGTCATCCGCCTCGCGCAGGAGCAGGACGGCGTGCTCGCGATCCTCATGTCGTTCGCGGTGCCGCTCGTGATCCTCGCTGTGGTGCTCCTCGTGATCTCGTTCTTCTCTGCGCGCCGCTCCGCCCACGCGATCATCGCGCCGCTGCTCGAGGTGGACCTCGACCACCCCAAGCGCAACGACGACAAGATGTACTCCGAGATGGCGCCCATGCTCGACCGCATCGAGAGCCAGCGCCAGGCGCTCAAGCAGCAGATGCGCGTGCTCGCCGACAACGACCGCATGCGCCGCGAGTTCACCGCGAACATCACGCACGAGCTCAAGACCCCGCTCACCACCATCTCGGGCTATGCCGAGCTCATCGCCGGTGGCATGGTCGCCGACGAAGCAGACCTGCGCGACTTCGGTCACCGCATCCACCGGGAGGCGGGGCGCCTCACCGCGCTCGTGAACGACATCCTCACCCTCTCCAACCTCGACGAGGCCGAGCGTTCCGATTCCGAGACGTCGGCCGCGGTGCTCGGCACCACCGAGCCGGTCGACATCCCGCGCATGCTCGAGTCGATCCGCCAGCGCCTCGAGCAGCTCGCGGAGCGCAACGAGGTGAGCTTCATCATGGACACGAAGCCCGCCATGGTGATGGGCGTGGCGCGGCTGCTCGACGAGCTCGCGTACAACCTGGCGAGCAACGCGATCCGCTACAACCTGCCCGGCGGCACGGTGACGCTCGGCTGCGGCATGGACGAGGCGGGGCGGCCGTATATCCAGGTCATCGACACGGGCATCGGCATCGCGCCCGAGGAGCAGCAGAAGGTGTTCGAGCGCTTCTACCGCGTGGACAAGAGCCGGTCGAAGGCGCGCGGCGGCACGGGCCTGGGGCTCGCCATCGTGAAGCACGCCGCGGTGTTCCACGGCGCCAGCATCGACCTAGCGAGCGAGCTGGGCATGGGCACCTGCATCACCGTGACCTTCCCCGTCCAACAGCTCCCCGCCATGTAAATTTACCCCAGGGGTTATTTTACATGGAAGCGGCCTGTGCTCCGGATGGGGCAGAGGCCGCTGCTCGTTCTCGCGTATGCTGCCGTAGGGTTACATCTCGCCTTGGCCGCCGTTCTGGAACCACTCCTCGAGTGCCGAGGTGTCCTCAATGGGGTTGTTCTTGCAATGCAGGAATCTCAGGTTCGGGCAGACGCTGATGTCGAGCTCCGTGAGCTGGTTATTCTCGCAGTCCAACGTTTCCAGGAGCGGGCAACCGGAGAGGTCGAGCTCCGTGAGCTGGTTGTCTGAGCAGCCAAGTGACGTCAGGTTGTTGAGCGCGCTCACATCGAGTTCGGTGAGGTCGCAGCCATGGCAGTCAAGGCTTTCAAGCTTTGGTACAGCGGAGAGGTCGAGCTCATCGATGGGGCTGTTGACACAGGTCAACGTAGTGAGATTCGGGCAGCTTGAGAGATCGAGCTCACTTAAGTTAGTGTCACTGATGAGCAAATCTTCGAGCATGGGATTGTCGAGCATGAGCGTCGTGAGAGCTGGGCTGTCAAAGCTGAGGAGTGTGAGCTTGGGGCAGTGGGAGACGTCCAGAGCAGTGAGCGAGCACTGATCGCCCCAGAGTTCCTGGAGTTTTGAACAACCTGAAAGATCAAGCGTTTCGATGGGCGTCCTACCGATATCCAATACCGTCAGATTCGGGCACCCGGAAAGGTCGAGTTCGCTGATATCCGTTCCGGAGACATATAGTTTGGTGAGGTTTGGATGGTCACCTAGCTTGAGCTCACTTATGAGGTTGTCCCAGCTTGTGTATGTGCTGCTGACCTCCACGGTCTCTAAGTACCGATATTGTCGCAGGTCGAGGTTGTTCGTCGGCAGCGCGCTGACTTCGCGCAGGTCGGGTGAATTACCTAGCAGAAGTTCTACGGGACGATCGTCGCCCAGGAAGATGACCTCAAGCTTTTCGGCATTGCCGGTGTCGAGGCTGTCAAGTTTGTATTCCCAATTGCCCACGCCGCTGCCCTGGCTCTCGTTCCAGATGCGGAACTCAACGAGCTGCGAGCCTTCCTCTAGGGAGACGCGCTCAACATTGTTCGCCGTGGGGTACATGCCGGACAGGCTGCTCTCGACGCCCAGGCATGCGTACACGACCGGCTTGCCCTCGATGTTCGCGGGAATGATGACCTCGGTATCGTCGCCGATGTAGCGCTCGATGTGCACGCCGTCGTTCTCGATGGTGTACTCGAAGTCCTCGGCGGGCGTTGCGCTGCTTCCCGGGACGTCCTTCTGCGTGCATTCGTCCACAAGTTCGAGCGCGCCATCCTTACCAGTGCTTTCGAAATGCCAAGATCCCTCGAAGGGCGTGGAGCCCTGTTTCCAAACGTCTTTGGTGTAGGTGAGGTGTGCCCACTTCATCCAGCTGGTGTTTGTGCCCACAGACAGGCTGCCGTACACATAGGCGTTCGCGTCGATGCAGGTGATGCCTGTTGTGCGGGTGATGGCCTCGCCGTCGCCGGCTCCGCCCAGCTCGGCGGAGATGTCGAAGAGACCGATCTTGGTGAAGCGCAGCTGCACGATGGGAACAGCCCCCAGCGCGAACTCGGCGCGCACGGCGCAATGCGTGTTTTCCTCGTCGACCGTGGTCTTCGAGATCTTTTGGAAGGCGTCGTTGCGGTAGCGTGCGCCGATTTTCTGGTCGAACTCGACGTTCACCTCAGCGGAGCCGTCGGCTTTGATGTGGAGCTTGAGGTCGAAGGCGATGTTGGCGCCCGAGGCGATAGGCACGGTGATGGGGTGCTTGAGCAGATCGACCGTTTCGTCCACGCCATCAAAGTCTGCTGTGACGTTCACCGTGGTGTCGAGATTCACCACGGCGCGAGCGCGCTTGATGGTGGCGGGGAACTCCCAATCGAAATCAACGTCTATGGAGGGGATGATGTTCACCGAGCCCGAGACGGAGCCGGCATCCTTGATCTTGAGGTCATCGAAGGAGATGGTAAAGCCGTCTTCGCCGCTGATGTCGATGGCGCGCCCGCTTTGCTGGGCACTCGCGCCATCAGCGGGAAGAATGGTGGCGCCATCGACGGGCTCGACGTTGGCCAGGCGGTCGCCCTGATCGGTGGCGGTGACCTCGATGCTCTGGTAGATCTCACTGGGGTCTGTGGCCTGTGCGTAATCGAAGAGCGTTCGGTTGCCGTCCTCGTAGGCGTGCAGCGAGAGTACCGTGCCCGCGAAGCCCTCATCGCCCTCGCCATCGCCCAGGTAAGCGACCTTGCTGCCCACGCTGGGAAACTTAAAGGGCGCGCGGGCGGCGCGGTACGTGGTGGTGCTGTCGTCCTGCTGGGTTTCAACACCCGCCACCTCGTCATAGGGGACATCGAGCACGAAGCTGTCGTCATCAATTTGCTCGCAGGAGTCGAGCAGGATGACGTCATCCTGCAGCGCGTAGTTCACGACGGGGTCGCCGCCGGCGGGCGCATCCGTGTCGAAGTCGAGTGCGGCGATGCGCCCTGCGACCGTATCCGCCTCGGATACCGTGGCAGCATCCTGCGGGCGCAGCGCACCGTTCTCGTCGAGCTCGGCGATGCCCTGCTCCACCGCGATCTGCAGGAGGCTCGGATGGGTTGCGGCATCCGCGTCGCTGGCGTCCAGGCCGGCACCGGTGTCATAGAAGCCGGCGTGCAGCATGGCGGTCGAGAACATGAAGTCGCGCGTAGCGGGCTCGTCGGGGGAGAACGTGTCCGCGTTAGCGATGTCATCGGGTAGCGAACCCAGCGCATACGCGGTCTTGATCTGCTCTGCATACGGACTGTCCGCGATGTCGGTGAAGGGGCATGCAGCATCGGCGGCGGGATCGGCTTCGAAATCGCCGGTATTCGTCGCGTTGAGGAGTTTCGCGAGCCATTCGCCGCGCGTGATGGGTGTCGTGTCGCCTGGATCGGGCTCTTCCGGCTCGTCGGCAACCATGTAGGTGATGGTGGCCTGGACGGTGAGGTCTTGGCCATCGACCGTGACGGTTTTGCTGCAGGTGAGCGTTTGAGTGGCTTCGGCGGCGTATGCCGTGCTTGTCATCGCGCCGCAAGCGAGCGTAGCCGCGAGTGCGACGGTACCGATGATGACGAGTGAGGCGTTCGAGTTATGCAAGCGCTTGCCCGCGAAGAGCGCGACGCAGCCGCCTGCGGCGAGCGCGAGCGCCACGATGGCGAGGGTGTTGCCCGTACCCGGGAGGCCGGTGTCCGCAGCACCCGTATCCGTTGCGGGCTGGCTCTCATTACCTGTCTGCCCGTCCTCGCTGGAGGGAGGCGTTTGCTCGCCGTCATCCTCGGTATCGCCGGGCTCCCCACCCTGCTCGCGATCCGGCAGCACGACCTGGATGGCAGCTTCGGCGCTGTTGCCGGCGTCGATGGCGCTGATAGAGCCATTGAGCTGAGAACCCTCTGCGAGCGTCACGCCTTCGGGGAGCTCGAAGCGATACGCGACGTCGGTGATCGGCGCGGTGCCGTCGTTGATGAGCTCGAGCGTGAACGTTGCGGTGTCTCCTGCTGCGTAGCTATCGCGATCGCTCGAAAGGGTCGCTGCCAGCGAGCCTTCCGCCGCAGCGAATGCGATGGCGGGTGCTAGCAGTGCGACCACGCAGAGCATGATTGCTGCGAGCAGTTTTCTCGTCCTTCTCATAGTCCCCCCAAGTTCCCAGCTAGGTATGCGCATTGTGGTGCAGTCGCTACCAGTGTAGTGAGCGCGCGAGGGGGGGGGTCAAGGCCAAATAACCGAATGTAAATTTACCCCAGGGGTTATTTTACATTGCATTCGCTCGTGAAGATAATCTAAGTCTTAGACACTTAGGTTTTATGCGCGTGCTGAGCGGGTACCATGATGCTCGGTATCTACGCAAGCTTGAAAGGAACGGCAGCACATGCGCAAGTTCAAAACCGAGAGCAAAAAGCTCCTCGACCTCATGATCAACTCGATCTACACCAACAAGGAGATCTTCCTGCGCGAGCTCATCTCCAACGCCTCCGACGCGGTGGACAAGCTCAACTTCAAGAGCCTCACCGACGGTTCGGTGCACGTGGACCAGGGCGATCTGGCCATCCGCGTCTCCTTCGATCGCGATGCGCGAACCATCACCGTCTCCGATAACGGCATCGGCATGACGGCCGAGGAGCTCGAGAAGAACCTCGGCACCATCGCCCACAGCGGTAGCCAGGAGTTCAAGGCGGAGAACGCCGAGCACCAGGGCGACGCGGTGGACATCATCGGCCAGTTCGGCGTCGGCTTCTACTCCGCCTTCATGGTGGCCAAGCGCGTGCGCGTGGTGAGCCGCGCCTACGGCCAGGACGAGGCGCACGTGTGGGAGTCCGACGGCCTCGAGGGCTACACCATCGAGCCCGGCGAGCGCGCGGAGCACGGCACCGACGTCATCCTCACCCTGCGCGACAACGAGCCCGCGAAGCCCACGCAGCCCGGCGAGCCCGCGGAGCCCGGCGAGAACTACGATCGCTTCCTCTCCGAGTGGACGCTCAAGGACCTCATCAAGCGCTACAGCAACTACGTGCGCTACCCCATCCAGATGATGGTCACCAAGACGCGCGAGAAGCCCAAGCCCGAGGACGCGGGCGACGACTACAAGCCCGAGTACGAGGAGTACCAGGAGCTCGAGACCATCAACTCCATGACGCCCATCTGGAAGAAGCGCGCGGAGGACGTGAGCCAGGAGGACTACAACGAGTTCTATAAGATCACGTTCCACGATTTCGAGGACCCGGCGCGCACCATCAGCTTCCACGCCGAGGGCACCCTCGAGTACGACGCGCTGCTCTTCATCCCCGGTCGCGCGCCGTTCGACCTCTACAGCAAGGATTACGAGAAGGGCCTCGCGCTCTACAGCTCCAACGTCATGATCATGGAGAAGTGCGCCGACCTGCTGCCGGATTACTACAACTTCGTGCGCGGCGTCGTGGATTCCGAGGACGTCTCGCTCAACATCAGCCGCGAGACGCTGCAGCACGACCGCCAGCTCCACGCCATCGCGCGCCGCATCGAGAAGAAGATCACCTCCGAGCTCGAGGCCATGCGCGACGACGACCGCGCGGCGTACGAGACGTTCTTCGAGAACTTCGGTCGCGGGCTCAAGTTCGGCATCTACAACAGCTACGGCGCCAAGGCGGCGGAGCTCGGCGACCTGCTGCTCTTCTGGAGCGCCAAGGAGCAGAAGCTGGTCACGCTCGCCGAGTACGCCGCGGCCATGCCCGAGGGCCAGAAGGCCATCTACTACGCCGCCGGCGACGACCGCGAGCGCCTGGCCAAGATGCCCGTGGTGACGGGCGTGCTCGCACGCGGCTACGACGTGCTGCTGTGCACGCAGGACGTGGACGAGTTCACGTTCCAGGCCATGCGCGAGTACGTGGCGCGCGACATGCCGAAGGTCTACGAGGACGAGGCGGCGCGCGAGGCGGCGGCGAAGGCCGTGGCCGATGGCGCCGAGCCGGAGCTCGAGGATCGGCATCTGGAGCTCAAGAACGTCGCGACGGGCGACCTCGACCTGGCGACCGAGGACGAGAAGAAGCAGGCTGAGGAGGCCACGAAGGAGCACGGCGACCTGTTCGCCGCGATGAAGGAGGCCCTCGGCGACCGCGTGGAGAAGGTCACCGTGTCGTCGCGCCTGGTGGGCGAGGACGAGGCGCCCGCGTGCACCACGACCGAGGGGCCGCTCTCGCTCGAGATGGAGAAGGTGCTGAAGCGCGGGCCGGAAGCGGAGGTCGCGGGGCTGCCCAAGACGCAGCGCGTGCTGGAGCTCAACGCGCAGCACCCGGTGTTCCAGAAGCTCGTGGCCGCGCAGGAGGCGGGCGAGACCGAGAAGCTCGGCCGCTACGCGGGGCTGCTCTACGACCAGGCGCTGCTCGTGGAGGGCATCCTGCCCGAGGACCCCGTGGCGTTCGCGACGAACGTGTGCGCGCTCATGTAGGGCGCGCGGGTCTCGGGGCGGGCGCGGTGCCGCGCCGGTGTGCCGCGCCCGTACCGGCCGCATCGCGCTGGCCGCAGTGCTCATATGAAAAGGCTCCCGACGAGGGAGCCTTTTTGTTTGGATGATGATGCTGGGCGCCGGGCGCGCCGGACGCGGTGCCGCGGGCTACTGCAACGCGATGAAGTCGATCGGATCCACGGCGAGCGCATCGCGGGCGACGTCCCACGAATGCATAAGGTGTAAGCGCTGCTTGCGCAAGCGCGCAGAATCAACGGCGGTGGAGCCGGGGAGGCTGAATCTCTGTGTCGGGGGGAAGGAGATCCGGGTAGCACGGGGAGAGGTTTGCTGCTGCACGCCCGTGCTTGCTGCGTTTTCTGAGGAATGCACGATGCGCCTCCCCGCTCACCGCCTAAACGCGCACCCGAGTGCTGCTCTCGAATGCGTTGCTGTCATTATCTCCGGCGGGGTGCGCAGCATAACATAACAAACGCTTATGCTGTTCTGTGCGTAGCATGGTATGGCCATTTACCTGCGGAAACGATGGATGCGGGGCGCGTGTCTACCGTAGTTCTTAAGTGATTCGGCAGAGGTCGTCCATGGGTGCGAGGGCTGGGGAAGGCTGCTGGGGCGTTGCCGTGGCCGCATCCGGTTATCCATCGCGTCTGCGCCCCGTGCCTATACCTTGCCCGTCCGCCGCGGTTGCTCCGCCGCGCGCACCTGCTCGATGACGCGCGCCATGGTCTCGTCGATGCGGTCGCGCTTGAGTTCGCACTCCCAGATGGTGATGGGCGTCCACCCCATGGCCTCGAGCTCCGCGATGGCGCGTTGGTCGCGCTCCACGTTGCGGCGGAACTTCGCCTCCCAGAACTCGGTGTTGCGGCGCGGCATGGACGGGTTGCAGTGCGGGCAGCGGTGCCAGAAGCAGCCGTTCACGAAGATGGCGACCTTGCGCCCCGGGAAGGCGATGTCCGGGCGACCGGGTGCCTTCTTCCACTGCAGGCGGTAGCCGGTGAGCCCTGCTGCGCGCAGGCGTTGGCGCACGAGCAGCTCGGGCTTGGTGTTCTGCCGCTTGTTGCCCTGCATGGAATGGCGGCTGTCATGGCGGCGCTTCGCGAGCGCGCGCAGGTCCTCGCGGCTCTCGGCGTCGGCGAGGGCGTGGACGAGCTCGACGTCGGCGGGCATCCACGTGAGCGTGGCGAGCGAGCGCCGCTCGACCCAGCGGATCTGGAGCTGGCGGTCGCTCTTCTGGGGCTCGCCCTCCTCGATGCGGCAGAGGAAGCACTCCATGGAGAGGTGGAAATCGGGGTAGTCGTACTCCACGGTGTAGATATCCTGCAGGTCGGTGATGCGCACTTTGAGCTCCTCGGCGAGCTCGCGCCGGCAGGCGTCCGCGGCGGTCTCGCCGCGCTCCAGCTTGCCGCCTGGGAACTCCCAGAGCCCCTTCATGTCGCCGTAGCCGCGCTGCACGGCGAGCACGCGATCGGCAGCGGGCTCGGACGCGGCCGCGGGTGCGCCCGCCGCCGTGCCTGCGTTGGCCGCCGTGTTTGCGTTGACCGTCGTGCCCGCGCCTTCCGCGCCGCCCGCGCGGTCTTCGCCGCGCCCGTCATCGCAGATGATCCCCGCTGCCACGCGGATCGTTTTCATGGGGCTCCTCTCGCGTTCGCCTGCGTGCCCTATGGTAGCAAACCTTACAAAAACGCAATCCAAGCGTAAGGCAAATCGATGGCACCGCCGACCCCCTCCTGCGAGGATATGCTTAGGAGGTGGTTCGGATGAAGACCACGAACAAGCAGCAGCGTGAACTCCGCCCGACCGCGGCGCGCACCACGGGGCTTGCCTATGCGAGCCCGTACGACCGGCCGACGCAACCCGCGCCGAAGAACCCGGTGGTGCGCGCGGGCATGTCGCTCGTCGAGATGCTCATCTGGATCGTCGTGATGGCGGTGCTGTCCCTCGGCATGATTGTTATGCTGTGGAACGTATCGCGCTGACCCGCCCCGCGTGCAAAAAGGGACGGGTCCAACGTGATGTAAAAGGTAACGTTTTGAACCCGTCCCTTTATGACGCATCGGGCGGCGCCCCGCGCGGCAGGACCAAAGCCTGTCCCCAAATGTAGCAAAAAGTAACGTTTTGAACCCGTCCCTTTATGACGCAAGGAAGGAAGATCATGGAGTATTCCACGCAGGCGCAGCATCCCGTGCTCGAGGTGCGCCACATCGAGAAGGTCTACGGAAGCCGCAACAACGTCACGCACGCCCTGCGCGACGTCTCGTTCTCCGTCACCCAGGGCGATTTCGTGGGCATCATGGGCGCCTCGGGCTCCGGCAAGTCGACGCTGCTCAACTGCGTCTCGACCATCGACAAGGTCACGGGCGGCAGCGTGCTCATCAACGGCGAGGACGTCACGCGCCTGAAGTCGCAGAAGCTCACGAAGTTCCGCCGCGAGCAGCTGGGCTTCATCTTCCAGGACTCGAACCTGCTCGACACCCTCACCGCGCGCGAGAACATCGCCCTGCCGCTCACCATCAGCCGCACGCCCGCGAAGGAGACGCTTGCCCGCGTGGGCGAGGTCGCGCTGCGCCTCGGCATCCAGGAGACGCTCGACAAGTACCCCTACCAGCTCTCTGGCGGCCAGCAGCAGCGCGTGGCGGCGGCGCGCGCCCTCGTGACCGACCCCGCCATCATCATGGCCGACGAGCCCACCGGCGCGCTCGACTCCAAGAACGCGCGCCTGCTGCTCGAGAGCTTCGAGACCATGAACCGCAGCTACCAGGCGACCGTCCTCATGGTCACGCACGACAGCTTCGCCGCGAGCTACACCAAGCGCGTGCTCTTCATCCGCGACGGCCGCATCTTCACCGAGCTCCGCCGCGGCGACACGAGCCGCCAGGAGTTCTTCGATCGCATCATGGGCGTCGTGGCCATGATGGGCGGGGAGGGTTCCGATGCTCTGTAAGATCGCGCTGGGCAACGTGCGCCGCGCAGGCAAGGACTACCTCATCTACCTGCTCACGCTCACGCTTGCCGTCACGGTGTTCTATGCGTTCAACACCATCTCCGTCCAGGTGGACGTCGCGGGCGTCACCGAGCAGAACGCAGGCATGGGCGAGACCCTCGGCGGCATCATCAGCGGGCTCACGATCTTTTTGGGCTTCGTGATGGGCTTCCTCATGGTGTACGCGAATAACTTCATCATGAAGCGCCGCAAGAAGGAATTCGGCCTGTACCAGGTGCTCGGCATGAGCCGCGGCCAGGTGGCGCTCATCATGGCCATGGAGACGCTCTTCGTGTCCGCTGCTGCCCTCGTGCTGGGCATCCTGTGCGGACTTGGCCTCTCGTGGCTCATGGTGTTCTTCACCGCGGGCATCTTCAAGACGCAGATCGCCGATTTCCACTTCTTCTTCTCGCTCGGCGCCTTCATGATCACGGTGGGCTGCCTCGTGGCGATCTTCATCGTGACGCTCATCTTCAACCTGCGCGTGGTGGCGCGGGCGAAGATCATCGACCTCATGAGCGCGGCTCGCAAGAACGAGGTCGTGCGCATGCGCAACCCCTGGGTCTCGGCCGTGGTGTGTCTCGTGGGCGCGGCGGCCATCGGTGTGGCGTACGCGCGGCTGCTCCACGACGGCCTGCCCTACGACGGCGAGCCCGAGGCCATGACGGGCTTCCTCATCACCACCATCACGGTCGTAGCGGGCACAATACTCTTCTTCTTCGGCCTCTCGGGCTTTTTGCTCAAGGTGCTCCAGGCGGCGCGCGGCCTGTATTGGCGCGGCCTCAACATGGTCACCATGCGTCAGCTCGCGGCCAAAGTGAACACCGTGAGCTTCTCGATGGCCATGATCGCGATGATCCTCTTTCTGGCGATCACCTCGGTCACGGCGGGCATGTCGCTCGCGAGCGTGATGAACGAGACCGTGGAACGCGGCACGCCGGTGGACTACTCGCGAACGCTTGTGTATTTCTCGCAGGACACCGCGGATGAGATGAACAGCTTCTCCGCGAGCGAGGACGGCGAGGGCAAGCGGTACGCGCCGGCGACCGACCCGGTGGACATCATCGAGGCGAGCGCGAACGATACGGTGGCGTTTGATACCTCGGAGGAGCACGCGTTCGACCTTGCCTCCATCGCGGGCAGGCACGTGCAGATCGACGCCTACGATTCGACGCCGCGCGGCGAGCACATGCCCCTCGTGACGCTGAACGAGCTGTGCGACGCGGTGCACATGGATCTGCCGGCGGGCACCGAGAACTCCGAAGCCTCCACGCAGGGGCTCATGGTGGTGAAGGAGAGCAATTACAATGACTACCTGCGCTTCCGCGGGCTGGAGCCCATCGATTTGGGCGAGGACGGCTACACCATCACCTCGGACATGGGCGCGACGGTGAACGACGTGTACAACGCGGTGCTGCGGGAGGGCGTCGAGCTCGAGATCGGCGGGCGTGTGCTCAAGCCGGTGCAGGACAAGGTGAACGAGGACGCGAGTACGTTCATCAACGCGATGTTCGGCATGAACGCGGGCACGATCATCCTGCCGGATGACCTGGTGGACAGCCTCGACCTGCCGCCGTACAACAGCTACCTGCTGCTCAACTACGCCGACGGCATCTCGACCGAGGAGGGCGACGCCTTCATCAACGAGTACCGCTATTATGGCGACGTGACGGACGACCAGGGGCAGCTCATCGGCAGCTGGGGCACGGAGGCGACGCGCACCGAGAGCTACGAGAGCGTGAACTCCATGAACGGCCTCATCAGCTACCTGGCCATCTACATCGGTTTCGTGCTCGTAGTGGCGTGCGCGGCGATCGTGACCATCCAGCAGCTCTCGGGCGTGGCGGATGCGAGCGAGAACTACCGCATCCTCTCCGAGCTCGGTACCGAGCGGCGTGACATCGCGCATTCCGTGCTCGCGCAGCAGACGGTGTTCTTCGTGTTCCCGCTCGCGCTGGGGGTGGCGCATTCCTGCGTGGCGCTCTCGGTGATCGTCAAGCTCGTCGAGCTGTTCGGCGGGTTCTCGATCGGCGGTGCGGCGGCCTTCACCGCGGCCATCTTCGTGGTGGCCTACGGCGGTTACTTCTTCGTGACGTACCTCATGAGCAAGGGCATCATCCGCGATGCCACGCGCATCCGCCGCAGCCTGTGATGCATATGGGTGCGAGCTGGGACGGCATGGTGCAGGGGCTCTTTGATACCTGGTTGCCGCTTTTGGGATGGGTCGCTGCGGCCGTGGCGCTGTGGCTGGCGTTTCGGAGCCTGTGGCATCGCGACTAGCGGTTTTGCGCGGCTCGGGACGGGCGGGTTCTTCGGGATCCGCCCGTTTTTCGTGCGACGCGGGGCGTGCGCGGGCGGCTGCGAAGGTGTTCGAGCTCCGAATCTGAGTGGGATTTGGGAAGCTGCGAGTAGACAGCACGTCCTGATCAGAAAAAGCGCTGGTAGCGAGGATGGGCATAGCGAGGCTACTGAGCGATTCCCAAATCCCACTCAGATTCGGAGCTCGAACTTGCGCGCGAGTCATTGGGGACGGGTTCAATTGACTCATTGAGTCAATG
>NZ_CAPF01000053.1:0-52933 GCF_000321165.1 Enorma timonensis | reverse complement strand
TTTCGCTCACTTTGGGCTTGAGGGGCTTAAACGGCTTGCGAATGGGTTGGTTGGGGACGTGTTCCTTTCAACCCATCTAAGGCGTTTAAGAAAAATGGGTTGAAAGGAACACGTCCCCAACCAACCCATCCATCCAGGAGAGGGCGGAGCGGTAGGCTTCCATGCCGGCGGGGTTGGTGAGGTCGCGGTCGAAATCGTGCGGCAGGTAGTACACCGTCTTCATGGTCGCGCGCGGCGCGGTGCGCGCGAGGGTCTTTGAGGCGCGCAGCGGCACATCCTCGTCGCCCGTGCTCGCCGCGATGAAGAGCGGGGGCAGCTGGGCGATGTCCTCGGCGGAAAGCGACCAGGCCTCCGCCGTACGCTCGGCCGCGCTCCCGTCGAGGCCCATGAGCTCGAGCCAGGCACCCTCGTGCTGGCGGGCGTACACGTAGAGGCTGTAGCGCAGCGGCTTCGGGCCCGAGGTGAGTGGCGCGGGCCGCACCATGGCCTCCGCCGTCGCGCGCGTGACCTCGGGCAGCGCGGTATAGGCGCGCGCGGGCTCGCGAAACGCGCGGTCAGTGAGGTCGTAATACCCATAGAAGTCGAGGATGCCGAGGGGTTGCGGCAGCGCGCGGACATTGGGGGCGCCGTCGTCGCCCGTCCCGCGCTCAATCCCACCCCGGCGCAGCTCGCGCGCGAGCACGAGCGAGAGGTACGCCCCCGCGGACCGGCCGAAGAGGAAGTACCCCGTAAGCTCGCCCGCCTCGACGCGCCTGCCCACGGCCTCGTACCAGGTGCGCGCGATCGCATCGACCACCTCGGGCAACGCGGCCTCGGGGCAGAGCGGGTAGTCGGCGCACACGAGGGTGTAGCCTGCGTCGGTGATCGCGCGGACGTACGGCGCGGGGAGGTCGTCGCGCTCGCCGTAGAGGAGCCCGCCGCCGTGCAGGTAGAAGACCGCGATATGGCGGTCGCGCCCTGCGGCGGGTTCGTGGATGGTGACGAGGTCCGCGAGCGTGCTCGCGGCGTCTGCGGCCGTGGCCATGGCTACCCCTTCCGGCTCAGCGCGATGATCTTGTCCGCGAGGATCACCTGCAGGAAATCGTCGGAGTTGCGCACGTCGACGCCGTAGACCTCGCGGACGCGGTCGATGCGGTAGCGCACGGTCTTGGGATGCAGGAAGAGCTCCTCGGCGGTCTCGTGGAAGTTCAGGCTGTGCTCGCAGAGCGTCACGGCGGTGCGGAAGAGGTCCGGGTTCTCGTCGTGCAGCCGCTGCAGCCGCGGGTCGATGAGGCCGTTCAGGCGCGAGGGGTCGTCCGCCGCGAGCAGCAGCTTGTAGATGCCCAGGTCATCGAAGCGCAGCGTCACGTTCTCGAAGCTCGAGTCATCGAAGAACCGGTAGGCGTTCATGATCTCGTTGTTGGTCACGGGGAGGTTGTAGCGGTCCACCGTGCTCGAGAGCACCGCGAAGTGCTTGAAGAGCGGCAGCGTGGAAGAGGCGTGCAGGTCCTCGAGGATGCGCTGCACCTCGTTCACGTCGATGCCCGAGAGCTCGCTGCGGAAGTTGTGCAGGATCACGAGGCGGTCGCCGTTGACGTACCACACGATGCCGGGGTAGGCCGAGCGCAGCCGCCGGCGGATCGCCTGGTGCAGCTCGTCTTGGCGGTCGGTGTCGCTCGGGTCCTCGAGCATGGCGCGCACGAGCAGCAGCTGGTAGCAGGGGCAACGGTCGACGCCGAGCAGCGTGAGGGCGCTGTCGATGCGCTCGCGCGTGGTGAAGCGTCCCAGCAGCAGGTCGTGCACCGTGTTGTTGTTCTGGTAGAACAGCTTCTGCTTCACGGCGTTCTGCTTCAGGATCTCGATCTGCAGAAGGCTCACGATGTTCTCGACGAACATGGTGTCGACGAGCGAGAGCTGCGAGGCGCTGCCGTGGATGATGAGGTAGTAGTCCACCCCGTCCGAGCTGGGGATGCGGATGGCGAGCGCGTCGCGGGTCTCCTCGGTATACAGGAGCTTCGCGTCGAAGTAGGCGTGCGTCTGGTAGGGGCTCGGGTCGCGCCGCGTGAACGAGTAACCCGTGAACTCCGCGAGCGCGGCGTCCGTGCCGATGCGCCGGTCGCGCCGGGCGTCGAGGTAGGTGGCCTCGGTGTGCAGCGAGTTCTTGATGGTGTTCAGGATGTAGGGGATGGACGGCTGCTTGAGCGCGAGCGCCATGACGTGCTGGTGCGATTCGTAGAAGCGGTTGAGCAGCGTGAGGTTCGAATCGAGCACGTGCCCGAGCACGTCTGAGAGGATCGCCTCGTACTTCACGGAGGGCGAGAGCCGTATGAGCGGCAGGTCGAAGTCGTCGCAGAGCTCCACGATCTTGTGCGGCACCTCGTCAACGGCGCGGCCCGGCTTGATGGCGAAGGCGCCGATGCCGATGGTGCTCATGGTGCGGAAGAACTTCCCCAAGCCGTTCTCGTCGAGGTTCATGAGGGCGAAGTAGCTCGAGATGATGAGCTGGCCGCGCTTGCCCCAGTTCTGGATGTCGGCGCCCTCGAGGATCATGGCGCTCGAGATCTCGTTATCGAGATAGCCCTCGCCGGCTAAGACATCGGAGCCGGCGAACGAGGGAAGCGTGAGCATCTCCTTGACGTTCACCGGAGCCTCCTGTCATGCACGCGTGCGGTCGGGTCAACGGTATCCAGCCTAGCGGGAGCGCGCGGCGCCCGGCGAGCCGTCGCGTTTCGAAACGCGATAGATGCCGGCCGGTTACCGCGAGGATACCGTCTCGTTATCCATTCGATACATAAATAAGTATATCGACGCCGTTGACGTGCTCATTTCCCGTTTGGACAAAGTGTTCCGACAAATCCTAGCCTGCCAGCGCATTATGCCCCGCCGACAGAATGGTTCAATTCGAGGCAATCGCACGGTGCGGCTGCGTCCCGGGATCGCCGCACGAGCGCCCCGCAGCGGCGTGTCTGTATCCAACGCACGAACAGGAGGAACGCGATGCTGCAAACGGTAATCAAGCCGAATTCCTACCAGGATTCCATCAACTTGATGCTCCTCACCAACAAGATCAACACCCTCGACGGCGTCATCCAGAGCCAGATCATGATGGGCACGGATGCCAACAAGGACATCTACAAGGCGGCCGGCCTCCTCACCGACGAGGCCGCGGCCGCGAACCCGTCCGACATGGTCATCGTCGTGGAGAGCGACGACGCGGCCATCCTGGACACCGTTCTCGCCGAGACCGAGGCCTTCCTCGCGGACCTCTCGGTGAAGAAGGAGGCCGCCGGCGGCCCCGCCGAGGCCACGAGCTGGGAAGAGGCCATCGCGCAGCTCCCCGACGCCAACATGGCGCTCTTCTCCATCCCCGGCGAGTACGCCGCACCCGAGCTCGAGCGCGCCCTCGATCTGGGCCTCAACGTCTTCTCCTTCACGGATAACGTGCCGCTCGAGGACGAGGTGCGCCTGAAGCAGAAGGCGCACGAGAAGGGCCTCCTCTTCATGGGCCCGGACTGCGGCACCGGCGTCATCTCGAGCGTGCCCATCGCCTTCACGAACGTCATCAACCCCGGCAACATCGGCATCGTGGGCGCCTCCGGCACGGGCATCCAGGAGGTCACGTGCATGATCGACCGCCTGGGCGGCGGCTGCGTGCACGCCATCGGCACCGGCGGCCGCGACCTCAACGAGAAGGTCGGCGCCGTGACGGTGAAGGACGCCATCGTGGCGCTCGAGAACCATGAGCCCACCGACGTCATCTGCGTCATCTCCAAGCCGCCCGCGCCCGAGGTCCGCGACGAGGTCGTCGACCTGCTCGAGAAGTGCACCAAGCCCGTCGTCGCCATCTTCATCGGCGAGAAGCCCGAGGCGCACCAGGGCAAGGTCTACCTCGCGCACACGCTCGAGGAGACCGCGCGCATCGCCGTCGACCTCGCGAACGGCAACCCCGTCAAGAAGAACTACCTCGAGCCGCTCGACTTCACCTGCGACGAGCCGCTGCCCGAGGACAAGACCGTCATCGGCCTGTACTCCGGCGGCACGCTGGCCGGCGAGGCCGCGATGATGATCACCGAGGCGCTCAACCTCGGCTCCATCATCAAGGAGGACGGCTACATGCTGCGCCACGGCGGCTACGACGTCATCGACCTCGGTGACGACGTGTACACCCAGGGCCGCCCGCACCCCATGATCGACCCGGAGGTCCGCATCAAGATGATGCGCGACTACTGCGACATGGACACCACCGGCGTCATCGTGTTCGACTGCGTGCTCGGCTACGGCTGCCATCCCGACATGGCCTCCGCGCTCGCGCCCGTCATCGCCGAGTGCAAGGCGAAGGCTGCCGCCGAGGGCCGCACGATCCAGTTCGTGGGCACCGTCGTGGGCACGAGCCACGACCCGCAGGACTACGAGCGCTCCATCAAGATCCTCGAGGACGCCGGCGCCATCATGGAGCCGTCAAACGCCATGGCCGTGCGCGCCGCGCTCGAGTTCAAGGGCGTCCACTTCACCGAGGAGGACCGCAAGGCCGTGCCGTACGAGGTGAAGGACACCTCGCCCCTGCCCGAGCCGAGCGAGGCCGTCATGGAGCTCCTCACCACCAAGCCGCGCGTGATCAACGTGGGCGTCGAGAGCTTCAACGACCCACTGCGCGCCTACGGCGCCGAGAGCGTCCAGTACACCTGGAAGCCCATGGCCGGCGGTAACAAGCGCATGATCCACCTGCTCACCGAGCTCGCCAAGGTCGAGGGCATCGACGAGGCCAACGAGCGCATCTGCCAGCGCTTCAAGGAGAGCCAGCCGCAGCTCGTGGACGTCGTGGTGGCCAAGGACGTCATCCCCGAGCTCAACCGCGAGAAGAAGACCCTCCTGCATGCCGGCCCGCCCATCACCTGGGAGAACATGCAGGGCCCCATGCGCGGCTCGTGCATCGGCGCGGCGCTCTTCGAGGGCTGGGCTGAGACGGAGGAAGAGGCCGTCAAGATGCTCGAGGCCGGCGAGGTCGAGTTCATCCCCTGCCACCACTGCCACGCCGTGGGCCCCATGGGCGGCATCACCTCGGCGAACATGGCCGTGCTCAAGGTCGTGAACCAGGCCGACGGCACCACCGCCTACTGCACCATGAACGAGGGCATCGGCAAGGTGCTGCGCTTCGGCGCCTACAGCCAGGAGGTCGTCGACCGCCTGCACTGGATGGCCGACGAGCTCGGCCCGGTGCTCTCCAAGGCGCTCAAGCTCTCCGACGGCGGCATCAACCTCAACGTGCTCATCGCGCGCGCCATCACCCAGGGCGACGAGTTCCACCAGCGCAACATGGCCGCAACGCTCAACTTCCTGAAGGAGGTCGCGCCGCTCATCGTGAAGACCGACGTGCCCGAGGACGCCAAGGAGCGCGTGATCCAGTTCCTCGCCGACACCGACCAGTTCTTCCTGAACATCATGATGGCCATGGGCAAGTCCATCGTGGACTACGTGCGCAAGGACGAGGAGGGCTGCGTGGTCTCCACCATGACCCGCAACGGCTACGAGTTCGGCGTGCGCGTCACGGGTCTCGGCGACCAGTGGTTCTGCGCGCCCGTGAACACGCCCATCGGCCTGTACTTCACCGGCTTCACCGCCGAGGACGGCTGCCCGGACAACGGCGACTCCGCGATCTGCGAGACCGTGGGCGTGGGCGGCATGGCCATGGTGGCCGCACCCGGCGTGACCCGCTTCGTGGGCGCCGGCGGCTTCGAGGACGCGCTCAACATCTCCAACGAGATGGAGAAGATCTGCGTCGAGCACAACCCCAACTGGTCCATCCCCACGTGGGACTTCAAGGGCACGTGCCTGGGCATCGACATCCGCAAGGTCGTCGCCACGGGCATCACCCCGCTCATCAACACCGGCATCGCGCACAAGAACGCCGGCGTGGGCCAGGTGGGCGCCGGCACCGTCCGCGCACCGCTCGCCTGCTTCGAGCAGGCGCTCGAGGCCTACTGCGCCAAGCTCGGCATCGAGTAGGAAGCGGGGCGTGACCGCATGAACGTCTCCTCCGTCAGCGACTATGCGCTCAAGCTCCTGGGCGAGCGCGCCCAGGGGGGCGTGCACAGCGTCTTTGCCACGAGCTTCAACGTGGAGCTCGCGGGCGAGCTGATCCACATCGGCTCCGAGGACGCGCCGCTCTCGTGCCTGGGCGCCACGGTCGCGGCGGGGGAGGCTTCGCTTGCCGTGCGCGCGATCGAGGCGGGCGATTCCGCGGAGTGGGACGGCCGGAGCCTCGTGGTGCACGGCCGCGCCCGCACGCTCGCGTTCGACCTCGCGCACGCGCCGCGGCGCGGCATGCGCGTCCCGCACGCGCTCGCGGCGGAGGGCATGGGCCTCGACGCCGAGCTCTACCGCGCGCTCGACAGCCTGCACCTGGCGGAGCGCATCGGGCTGCCCTGGGAGGGGGAGGAGCGCTCGCACACGGCGCTCATGAGCCTCGCCCGGTTCTCCTCGATGTGCCTCGCCCACGCGCTGGGCTACGAGAACCCCGTGCGCGTCGAGGCGGCGAGCCGCGCCATGAGCGGGGCCGTGGGCTACCTCGTGGGACGGGGGCTCGGCCTCACGCCCTCGGGGGACGACGTGCTCTGCGGCTTCGGCTGCGGCCTGCGCTTCCTCTACGGGGTGGACCCGCTCGCGCAGCGCTTCTTCGACGACGTGGCCGCCGCGGTGCTCGGTCGGGGGAAGACCACGGCGGTCTCGGAGGCCTACCTCGCGGCGATATGCGAGGGGTATGCCAACGCGGACTACCTCGAGCTCTGCGAGACCCTGCGAAGCCATGAGGTGGCGATGCTGCCCACCCGGCTTTCCCGCGTGCTCGAGGTCGGCCACACCTCGGGCGCGGACGGGCTCTTCGGGTTCGCGGCGGCATTCTGCTGCCTTATGTAATGTCCCAGAACACAGAAAGGAAAAGGGCACATGGCAACTGCTGAAGTAACAAAGAAGAAGGGGCCGGATATTACCATCCTGCTGCTCGTCTCGATGGTGCTCGCCGTCATCGTCGGCCTCATCGCCGGCCCCGTGATGTCGAACATCCAGTTCATCGGCGACATCTTCTTCGCGCTCATCCAGATGTGCATCCCGGTCTTCGTGCTGTGCACCGTGGTGAAGTCGGTGGGCGGCCTCACGCCGCAGATGCTCACGGGCATCGGCCTCAAGGGCCTCGTCGTCTTCATGGTGACCACCGGCCTCGCCGCCGCGCTGGGCATCTCGCTCGGCGTGCTGCTCCAGCCGGGCGCCGGCCTCGAGGGCTCCTCGATCGTGGCGAACGCCACCTACGAGGGCGAGGCCACGGCCATGATGAGCATCACCGAGACCATCAAGGGCTTCTTCGGCACGAACATCATGAACTCGCTCGCCAACGGCACCATGATCCAGATCATCATCTTCGCCGTGGCGTTCGGCCTGGTCATCAGCTACTGGCGCCACAGCCACAACGGTGAGTGCCTCGTCTACGACGTGTGCTGCGAGGTCTCCGAGCTGCTGCTCAACATCATCCGCGGCGTCATGCAGATCGCGCCCATCGGCATCTTCTGCTACGTTTCCGCCATGGTGGGCACCCTCGGCATCCCCGTGCTCGTGCCGCTGGCCAAGTACTTCGGCGTCATGATCCTCGGCATGGTCATCATGTTCGTGGCGTACTTCATCGTGTGCGGCGCGTACTGCCGCGTGAGCCCCTTCAAGCTCGCCGCCAAGCTCGCCCGCACGTTCGTGACCGCCTTCACCACCATCTCCTCTGCGGTGACGCTGCCCACCGCCATGGAGGACGCCAAGGGCAAGATCGGCATCCGCGAGGACGTCGTGGACGTGCTCCTGCCGCTCGGCATGCCGCTCAACTCCAACGGCGTGGCCATCCACATGACCGTCGACGCCCTGTGCATCTCCCAGATGTTCGGCGTGCACTTCGGCATGAACGAGCTGCTCACCGTGTGGGTCATCTGCACCATGATCTCGTTCGTGAACGCCGCCACCCCGGGCGCCTCGCTCGTGTCCCTCACCATGATGGTCCCGGCGCTCGGCCTGCCCATGTCCGCCATCGGCATCTTCGGCGGCCTCGAGTATCCCACCGGCGCCTCCCGCA
This sequence comes from Enorma timonensis, assembly GCF_000321165.1. NCBI lineage: Bacteria > Bacillati > Actinomycetota > Coriobacteriia > Coriobacteriales > Coriobacteriaceae > Enorma > Enorma timonensis. Next base: position 44,850 of record NZ_CAPF01000053.1, on the reverse strand, counting down.
CCCCGCTCAACGTGTGCGGTGACGTGTTCGCGGCCATGCTCGTCGCAGGCCCCAACGGCATCGACCACGACATCTTCGACGGTAAGAAGCAATACCAGGAAGCTGTCTAACCGCATGGCGCGGGCCGTGCGCCCGTCGCCGTAGCATCTCCCTTCGGGAGCCGCCGCTTGCAACCATCTGTCTCCTCTTGGGCGGCGGCTCCCCTCATATCGCGAGCTCGCGCTCGCAACCAGTTCGCTCTCAGGCGGGTCCCCACTCGGACCTAAAAGCCTTGTGCTGCGCGCCCACGGGCCGCAGCCGCCCCGCCGCGCGGGGTGTGTCTCATCCACCTACGAGGGGAAGAGTGGTTTCCCCGGGGGAATCAGTGATCAATCATGAGCAATGAAGGTACGCTACGCACCCGTAAGTTCACGTACAACGCGACGCTCGCCATCGTGATCGCGATGGTGGCAGGCTATATCGTCGGCGCCATCGGCGGCAAGCCGCTCGCCCAGATCCAGTTCATCGGCGACATCTTCTTCCGCCTGGTGCAGATGGGCATCGTGCCCTTCGTGATGTGCACCATCATCGAGGCCGTGGGCGGGCTCACGGCGCGCGACCTCTCGGGCATCGGGCTCAAGGGCATCGCCTGGTTCGCGGGCTCGTCGGTCCTGGCCTCGGCCTGCGGCGTCGCGGCGGCGACGATCTTCCAGCCGGGCGCCGGCCTTGCGGGGACCGCCCTCGTCCAGGAGGCCGCCTACGACGCCACCGGGACCACGGCCGTGACCGTCCAGGACACGCTCACCAACTTCTTCAGCAGCAACATCGTCTCGTCCATGGCGGCGGGCGCCATGGTGCCCTGCATCGTGTTCTCCATCGCGCTCGGCCTGGCCATCAGCTTCTGGCGCACCACGCACGAGGGCGAGCCCTGCCCCGTGCTCGACGTGACGAAGCATCTCGGCGAGCTGCTGCTCATCGTGATCCGCGGCGTCATGACCGTCGCGCCCATCGGCATCTTCTGCTACGTCTCGTCGATGGTGGGCCAGCTCGGCCCCGAGGTGCTCATCCCGCTCCTCAAGTACTTGCTCGTGCTCGGCGGCACGGTGTTCGCGTTCCTCGTGCTGTGGATCGTCGTGGTGTGCGTGCGCTGCGCGCTCAGCCCGATCGTGCTCATCCGGCACATCTGGCGCATGTCGTTCATGGCGATCGCGACCATCTCCTCGGCGGTGACGCTGCCCGTCGAGATGGACGACGCCAAGAACAAGATCGGCGTGCGCGACGACATCGCCGACCTCGTGCTGCCGCTCGGCATGCCGCTCAACTCCAACGGCGCATCCATCCACCTCGCCGTGACGGCCATCACGATCGCCCAGATCTACGGCATGTCGTTCGGTGGATTCGATTTCGTGTACCTGACCGTCATCTCGACGCTGCTGTCGCTGGCGAACGCGGTGGCGCCGGGCGCGGACATCGTGTCGCTCACGATGATCGTGCCCCAGCTGGGGCTGCCGCTCTCGAGCATCGGCATCTTCGCGGGGCTCACGTACCCGGTGGGCGCCATCCGCACCATCCTGAACGTGGATTCCGATGTGTTCTGCGCCATGATGGTCGCCGCGGGCGAGAAGGACGGCATCGACCGCGATGTGTTCTATGGGAAGAAGGCGCTCGACGCATAGTGCGCCGGCGCTTGGTAGAAGGAGGTTTTCATGCTCGTTTCACGTGACGAACTCAAGCAGCTCATGAAGAAGAAGTTCATGGCCGCCGGCATGCACGAGGACCATGCCGACGACATGGCCGAGGTGCTTGCCTGGTCGAGCGAGCGCGGCCTGCACAGCCACGGCGAGGTGCGCGTGGAATACTACACCGAGCGCATCTCCAAGGGCGGCATGACCATCGACCCCAAGGTCACCTGGACGCAGACCGGCCCGTGCTCCGGCATCCTCGACGCCGATAACGGCTGCGGCTACCCGTTCGCCATCCAGGGCATGCAGAAGGCTATCGACATGGCCAAGGAGAACGGCATCGGCTTCGTGGGCGTGGCGAACGTCTCGCACACGGGCGCCATCGGCTACTACACCGAGATGGCGGCCAAGCAGGGCATGATCGGCCTCTCCTGCACCCAGTCCGACCCCATGGTCATCCCCTACGGCGGCGCCGAGCCCTTCTACGGCACGAACCCCATCGCGCTCGCCGCGCCCACGGCCGACGGCCGCATCGTGAGCTTCGACATGGCCACGACCGTGCAGGCCTGGGGCAAGATCCTCGACGCGAAGAGCGCCGGCCGCTCCATCCCCGAGGGCTGGGCGGTCGACGAGGAGGGGCGTCCCGTCACCGACCCGCACAAGGTGAACGCGCTCGTGGCCATCGCCGGCCCCAAGGGCTACGGCCTCATGATGATGGTCGACATCCTCTCCGGCGTGCTGCTAGGCGTGCCCGCGGGCAAGCATGTGTCCTCCATGTACCACGACCTCTCCGAGGGCCGTCGCCTGGGGCACCTGAACGTGGCCATTAACCCCGAGTTCTTCTGCGGCGCCGACGCCTTCCGCGCGCACATGTCCGAGGTGCTCGACGAGCTCAACGCCGTGAAGCCGGGCGTTGGCTTCGATAAGGTGTACTGGCCGGGCGAGCGCGCGCAGCTGCGCATCCAGGCCTCGCGGGACGCCGGCGGCATCGAGATCGTGGACGACATCTACGACTACCTCGTCTCCGACGACCTGTATCGCAACAGCTGGGATCACAAGAACCGCTTCGCGGAGTAAGACGCGACCATCCCGCGGCGCCGTGCGCTCCGGTGCCGGCGCCGCGGACGCAAACGTATCGGAAAGGAAACCACACCCATGTCCAAGCCCCTTGGCAAGCCCGAGCGCATCGTCGTCGCGCTGGGCGGCAACGCCCTCGGCAACACCCCCGAAGAGCAGATCGAGCGCGTGAACAACGCGGCCCATGCGCTCCTCGGCCTCATCGAGCAGGGCAACGAGATCATCATCACCCACGGCAACGGCCCGCAGGTCGGCATGATCCAGAACGCGTTCGCGGCGGCGCACGACGCGATCGGGACCCCGGCGATGGACCTGCCCGAGTGCGGCGCCATGAGCCAGGGCTACATCGGCTACCACCTGCAGCAGGGAATCGGCCGCGAGATGCACAAGCGCTACAAGCGCTGGCACGTCGCCACCGTGGTGACCCAGATCGAGGTCGACCCGGACGACCCGAGCTTCCAGAACCCCACGAAGCCCATCGGGTCGTTCTACACCGAGGAGCAGGCCAAGGAGATCATGGCCGCCGAGCCCGACAAGGTGTTCGTGGACGATTCCGGCCGCGGCTGGCGTCGCGTGGTGGCGAGCCCCGAGCCCAAGAAGATCGTCGAGGCGCCCTCGATCCTGAACCTGCTCGACAACGAGTTCATCGTCATCGCCTGCGGCGGCGGCGGGATCCCCGTGGTGCGCGACTATGACGACAAGGGTTGCTACAAGGGCGTCGCTGCCGTGATCGACAAGGACGCCGGCGGCGAGCTTCTGGCCGAGGACTGCCAGGCGGACGTGCTGTTCCTGCTCACCGCGGTGGAGCACGTGGCCATCAACTTCGGCAAGCCCGACCAGAAGGATCTCGAGGAGATCACCGCCGACGAGGCCGAGCGCCTGGCCGACGAGGGCCAGTTCGGCAAGGGCTCCATGGAGCCGAAGGTGCGCGCCGCCATCAAGTTCGCCCGCAGCCGCAAGGGCCGCGTGTGCATCATCGGCGCGCTCGACAAGGCGGCCGAGACCATGGCCGGCCTCTCCGGCACGCGCATCCACTGCTAGGGCGTCCGTGCGCCGAAGCGGCGGAACGGAGATGAACGCGGAAGGGGTTTCGGGCACAGCCCGGAGCCCCTTCTCACTCAAATGGGTTGGTTGGGGACGTGTTCCTTTCAACCCATTTGCAGCGCTCCGGAAAATGGGTTGAAAGGAACACGTCCCCAACGAACCCATTGCTCAAATTGCATAAATCGTTTTGTGATGTTCTATTATTTGCATGAGGGCAGCCCGACGGCGAATTGCCGGGCGAGCGTGGCTACTTTACCGCGATGACGTGCGATACAAGAAACATTCACAGTGCATCGCGCTGGGCGGCGAGAATCGACCGTTCGCCCGATTAGCCGAAATCCACGGGCTAAAAATGAATGAAATCGCCTTAATAGAGAATATAATCACTAGCCTACTCACGCGATGGCGCGTGGGAAGCTTCCAGTTTCCGCACCAGATATAGAAAGGAACCGCCATGTCCAAGCCCCTTGGCAAGCCCGACCGCATCGTCGTCGCCCTGGGCGGCAACGCCCTCGGCAACACCCCCGAAGAGCAGATCGAGCGCGTGAACAACACCGCGAAGGCGCTCCTCGGCCTCATCGAGCAGGGCAACGAGATCATCATCACCCACGGCAACGGCCCGCAGGTCGGCATGATCCAGAACGCGTTCGCCGCCGCCCACGAGGCCATCGGCACCCCCGCCATGGACCTGCCCGAGTGCGGCGCCATGAGCCAGGGCTACATCGGCTACCACCTGCAGCAGGGCATCGGCCGCGAGATGCACCGCCGTTACAAGCGCTGGCACGCCGCCACGGTCGTGACCCAGATCGAGTGCGACCCGGACGACCCGGCGTTCCAGAACCCCACGAAGCCCATCGGCCCCTTCCTCACCAAGGAGCAGGCCGACGAGCAGAAGGCCGAGCACCCCGAGATGACCTTCGTCGAGGACTCCGGCCGCGGCTGGCGTCGCGTCGTCGCCTCGCCCGAGCCCAAGAAGATCGTCGAGGCCGACTCGATCCTGAACCTGCTCGACAACGAGTTCATCGTCATCGCCTGCGGCGGCGGCGGTATCCCGGTCGTCCGCGACTACAGCGACAAGGGTTGCTACAAGGGCGTCGCGGCCGTCATCGACAAGGACCTGGGCGGCGAGCTGCTCGCCGAGGACTGCGACGCTGACGTGCTGTTCCTGCTCACCGCCGTTGAGCACGTGGCCATCAACTTCGGCAAGCCCGATCAGAAGGACCTTGAGGAGATCACCGCCGACGAGGCCGAGAAGCTCGCCGACGAGGGCCAGTTCGGCAAGGGCTCCATGGAGCCGAAGGTGCGCGCCGCGATCAAGTTCGCCCGCAGCCGCAAGGGCCGCGTGTGCATCATCGGCGCCCTCGACAAGGCCGCCGAGACCATGGCCGGCCTCTCCGGCACGCGCATCGTCGACGCGTAAGGTTCTCGCGCAACACATTGTCTGCTGAGTAGGCGGCCCTCTGCATCCAAGGCGGAGGGTCGCCGTTTCATGTAAAAATACCCCTGGGGTAAATGTACGCGATCCCAAATGAAGCGAAACGAGCGGTTTATGAGGGGGCGCCCGAGTAGCGAGGGGTTGCGCGCTAACGAATGCGCAGGTAGCAGGGTTGCCGATTTCCCGGCTACTTTGCCTATCCCCTATAAACCGTTCGTTTCGCGCACTTTGGGATGAGGAGAGCCCCAAATCGGCCGCGGCGGGCATGCTGGATGGGGTTTGAGCCGGGCGCCGCGTTAATCTTTCGCTTACCGGAGCGTTCTTGAGGCATGCGTCCTTTCGCGATACAACAGAATAGTGCTGGTTGGCGTCATTAGGGATGGGCGCTGTCGGGGGATGGTGGTTCTATGGCTGGAGATGTGCTGTTCTGCAGGGCATGCGGCAAGCAATTGAAGCCCGATGCCGCATTCTGCCCGTACTGCGGCGAGCGCGTCGCGATGCCGACGCCCGCCGACCAGCCTCCTGCGAAAGAGGCGCCTACCGTTTCCTCGGGCACGCGCACGCGCGTGTTCGACCCGGCGCGGACGCCCGTGCGCGCGTCGCAGCGCCTCGGCTCCTCGTCGTTCGCCTCACTCGGCGTGTGGGTCGTCGCGGGCGTGGGGATTGTCTGCGCCGCCGTCGCGCTCGTCAGCTTTCTGGGCTCGCTCTCGCAAGCGGCGGCCGAGCTCTCGGTCTACGCGCTTCCGCAGGCGGCGCTCGGCGCGGGCATCTACGCCCTGGTCTCGCTCGCGCTCATCTACCTCATCGGCAGCCTGGGCACGGGGCTCCTCCGCCGCCATCTTGCGGGGCGCCCGCTCAGGTTGGGCTCATTCGTCGTCCCGCTCGTCCGCGCGGTGCTTGTCATCGCCATCATCGCTGCGGGGATGCTCCTCGTCGCGCCCGCGCTCGACGACCCCACGCTGCGGCATCCGCTCGCGGGCTTCCTCTTGGGCACCTCATCGGGTGCTGGGAAGGGCTGCTACCTGCTCGTTACCTATATGTGGCCGATACTGTCCGGCATGCTGCCGGCGCTCGCGGCCGAAGCCGCGCTGCTCATGGGGCTCCGCGTCCTCGTCGCGCGCGATCAGAAGCCGAGTGCTTCCGCCGCGCCCACGGCGCCGGCTCCTGCTACGGGCGCTTCCGCTCCCCGCCCGACCGACCCGACGAAATGAGGCCCCATGAAACGCTGCCGGAATTGCAAGGCCAAGCTCGACAAGCACGCGCGCGTGTGCCCGCAGTGCGGAACTCCTGTGCGCCGCATGCGCCTGCGCCATAAGCTGCTCATCGCGCTCGCGGCGTTCGCCCTGGTCGTGGGCGGAGCCGTGGGCGCGCTCTTCGCCATGGGGCACGGCGACCTCATCACGGGGCTGCCCGCGCGCCTCGGGCTCGTGCCGGGTAGCGAACAGGAGGACGCATCCGGCTCGGGCGGCACGCCTTCCGGCGGAGACGGCTCCGGGCAGGACGCAGACTTCCTGCTGCTCGGCAGCGCGTTCACCGACCGCACCATCACGGGCGAGGACGACGCGCGCGCCGCGGCGGCGGATGCGGCGCGCGCCCTCGGCATGGACGATCCCGCCTCCGAGCTGGGGGAATGCGCCGCAAACGAGGTGCTCGGCAACAGCTACTACCGCTTCGCCCAGCAGTACGACGGCATTCCCGTCTACGGCCGCAGCGTCGTGGTGAGCGCCGACGGCACGGGCGCCCCGCTCAGTCTCACGAGCAACTACGCCGCCGTGGGCGACATCGAGACGGAGCCTACGATCGATGCGGCGTCGGCAGAAGATGCTGCCATGGCAGAAGTCGATGGAGCGCTCTGGACGCTGCCCGAGGGGCTTACCATCTACTCACTGTACGACACTGACCCGACGACCGCGTGGCAGGTGCTCGTGGTCGCGGACGACGGGGCGTACCGCTGCTTCGTTGCTTCGGATACGGGTAAGGTTGTTGCGACCGAGACCGCGCTCAACACCGCTTCGGGCAAGGGGCTCGATGGCAAGACGTACACCTTTGAGACCACGCCGAACGTTGGTGGCGGGTATGCGATGGTCGACGAAGGCCGCAGCATCACCGTCTTCGATGCGGAAGGCGACGACCGCGCGGAGATCATCTCGCATATCGAGCTCATGGGGGACCGCGGTACGACTCTGCGCTTCATTCCGAACCCTGATAAGGACGAAGGGGGCTATGTGTGGTCTGCTGACGGAAGCACCCGGGCGGATGTGACCAACGAGGGCGCGGTGAGCTCGTGGTACATCACGCATGACGACGGCAGCACCGAGCGCATTCTGGGTTCGAATTATGGCTACTTCGATCACTTGGTTACGAGCGACGACAACGAGACATGGGACAACCGCGCAGCGGTTTCGGCCATGGATTCAGTCGTGAACGTGTACGACTACTACAACGAGGTACTGGGCTGGAAGAGCTATGACGGGGCGGGAGGCCCTGTCTACGTCGTCGCGGATTTGCCGGAGAACAACGCGTTCGCATGGGCGCCCACAGGCGAGTTCGCGCACGTAGCGGCGGGCGGATCCGAGTACTTCTCGAGCCGCGTCGTGGTCGGGCATGAGTACACGCATGCGGTGGTCAGGGCGACGTGCAACCTATCGGGCGATAAAACGGAGGACTCCGACGCCCTCAATGAGGCTGTTTCCGATCTCATGGGCATCGCGGCGACCGATATGGGTGATGATGGCCTCGCCAACAACTCGGCGACGTGGAACTTGGACGAGATCAGCCGAAACCTGGAAGACCCAGTAAAGTCGAAAAGCCCTAATCGCGTTGATGGAACCTACTGGTGGGACGAGAACCGCAGCCCGGAGAAGGACTCCGAGGGCAACGACCAGTACGACGAGCACCACAACGCGACGGTCATCGGGCACGCGGGCTACCTCATGTGCGCGGAGGGCTCCGAGGCGGCGACGGTCGACGGCGACGCGCTCAGCACCGAGGAGCTCGCGAAGCTCGTGTTCGTCTCGTTCTTCACGATGCCGAGCGACTGCACGTTCAACGAGTTCGCGACCATCATGCAGAACGTCGCGGAGACCTTCGCCTCGCAGGGCACGCTCACGGAGGCCCAGGTCGAGCGCGTGGAATCGGCATTCGTCGGCGTCGGGCTGTACGGGTACGACCGAGGGATCGACCTCACGCGCGATGCTACGCTCACGGTGCTCGACGTGAACGGCGAGCCGTACGACAACTTCACCGTCACGCTCGAGGCCGTTGTCATGCGCACGCCCGGCGACCCCGTCGCGTTCAACGAGAGCGGGGACACCATGCGCACCGCGACCTCGACGGAGCCGCTCGCGCTCGCGTTCCCCGCTGACGGCATCTACCGCATGACCGTGACCGACGCCGCGAATCCGTCGCGGTCGGAGGAGTTCAGCGTGGGCGTGTCCGACAAGGGCGATGCCACGTGCGAGATCCAGACGAACTTCGGCGGCGTCGACCAGGGTTCCGAGCAGGCGGAGCACACGCGCGTCGTGACGGGCGAGCAGGACATCTCGCTCGTGCTCGACGTGTCGAGCAGCATGAGCGGCAGCCGCATCGAGCAGCTGCGGAGCGCGGCGCAGGGCTTCGTGGACACGGCGTTCGAGGACGCGACGAGCCAGGTGCGCGTGGGCATGGTCGCCTACAACCACGAGGTGAGCGTGCGCGTGCCGCTCGCGGTGGAGCCGGGGAGCCTCGAGAGCGAGATCGCGTCGCTCGGCGCGAGCGGCAGCACGAACATCGAGCTCGCCCTGCAGACGGCGCGCTCGCAGCTCGAGACCGGGACAGCCGACCGCAAGATCATCGTGCTCATGTCCGACGGCGAGCCCACGGACGGCGCGCAGGGTGACGACCTCATCGCCATCGCGGACGAGCTCAAGGACGCCGGCTTCAAGATCTATACGGTGGGCGTCGAGCAGGGCGCGTCGGGCGAGGCGCTGCTGCGCGCCATGGCGAGCGAGGGCTGCTACTACTCGGTGGACGCCGACAGCCTGAACGCGTTCTTCGCCCAGATCGCCACCGAGATCAGCGGCGTGCCCTACATGTACGTGCGCGTGGCGTGCCCGGTCGAGGTGACGGTGAGCTACAACGGCGAGACGCTGTCGAGCGCCGGCGAGGACCCGAGCACGCTGGCATCCTTCGGCTCGCTCGCGTTCGAGGAGGTCGAGGACGCGGACGACGCGTCGGCGGCGTCGGCCGAGGAGGCGGACACCATCAAGATCCTGCGTCTGCGCGAGGGTGTGCCGTACACGGTCGAGATCGAGGGCACCGGGTCGGGCACGATGGACTACACCATCGCCTTCGTGGACGAGCACGGCGATTACGCGGATTTCCGCACATTCAGCGGGATCGACGTCGCCGATGGCACGAAGGTCGAGACGGTGGCCGAATATGCACCCGAGACGCTGCTCGAGGTGGACGAGGACGGCGACGGCGTGGTGGACGCGGCGTACCGCGCGGGCGTGAACGAGGAGGCGAAACCCGTGGACAACGGCTGGGCGCCCCTGGCGGTGTTCGGTGCGTGCCTCGTCGCGTTCGCCGCGCTGGTCGTCCTGCGCGCCCGCTCCCTCGTGCGCGTCGCCGCGCGCCGCAGATAGGTTTCTTCTCGGGCGCTAGCGGAAATGACCCGCGTGATGTGCGCGGACGTCGCTACACTGTAGGCATCGCAGGTCGCAAGCGATTCGCGCGGCGGCGGTCGCATGGATGCCCGTCGGTTCGGGCTCTGCTTTGGCCGCGTCGAGCGAGGACGAGGAGGTTCTCATGTTTTGCCCGTATTGCGGCACCAAGTTGCCGGACGGCGCCGCCTTCTGCGGCAGTTGCGGAAGGCCGCTGACCCAGCAGCCCGCGGCGGAGCCGAAGGCCGCGGCCGATGTCTCGCCCGCGGCTACGGCTGCACCGACGACCCCGGCGCCTGCCCCGACCGCCCCGACCCCTGCGCCCGCAGCCGCCCCGACGACGCCCGCTCCTGCACCGGCGCCCGCGCCGCAGGCCACCGGTGTTCCCCCGGCGCCGCCCACCACGCCGCCGGACTTCAACCAGGCCCCGTTCGACGGGAAGCAGCCTAAGAAGCCGTTCCACGTGTCGCGCGGCATGACCATCGGCATCCTCGCCCTGGCCGTGATCGCCGTCGTGGTCATCGTGCTCTCGTTGACGGGCGTCTTCGGCGGTGGTTCCACCAACAGCCCCGAGGGCATCGCCGATCGCACCGAGACGCTGTACAACGACCTCATGAACAGCGATTTCGACGCCGATGCGTTCACCCAGTTCGGCACGGGGCTCCTCGACATGATGCCGAGCGAGGTCGTCGATGAGATGGTGGATGTCCAGGGGTACAGCAGCCGGCAGGAGCTTGCCGAGTACGTTGGAGACACCATCGGCGGGACGCTTTCCTCGTACGGCTCGATGATCTCGGCGTACCTCGACTACTTCACGATCTCGGTCGACGTCAGCCTGGGAGACCAGCTCGATTCGTCCGAGATCGATGACTTGAACAGCGAGTTCTCGTACAACGGCTTCGACCTGACCGTGACCGAGGGCTATGAGCTCGACGGCTCGGTCACCGTCACGCTGAACGAGGACATCGCGGGTTACAGCGCGGGCGAGGAGATCAGCCAGGATATGGGCTCGCTGGGCATGTACGCCGTCAAGATCGGCAACAGCTGGTACATCTGGGGCTAGCGGCACCATTTGATAAAAGCCAGACAGGCTGGTTTTTTATCATTTCGCGGCGGGGTGGGGACGCGTTCCCTGCCCCGCTTTCGCGTGCTGTGTCCTCGTTCGCGTGCAAACCCGTCAGTTTTATGCACGAAGGCTCTTCTGAAGACGCCTTCGCGTGTAAATCCGTCAACTCTATGCTCGAACGTGCGCCCCTATCAGCGCAGGCGGCATGTGATAAAAACCAGCCTGTCTGCTTTTTATCATTTAGAGGCTGAACGTCCAGCACACGGCGGTCTGGCTGAGCACGCGTTGCAGGCCCCACTTCTGCGCGCTGCGATAGCTGCTGTTGGGGTCGTGGACGGAGACCATGTTTGCATCGTCGATGCCGTAGAGGATGATGAAGTGGCCGTTGGGGGTGAAGTCCCCGGGTCGCACAGCGCACACGACCGGTTCGCCCGCGCGCAGGGCGGATGCGACCTCGGAGGTCTGCTGCGGGTTGACGGCGGTCCCCGTGATGCCCAGGAGCGCCGCGCCGTCGGTCATGAACGCGTGCTCGGTGGCGCCCGTGGGGGCGAAGCCGTGCGCGTCGGCGAGGGCGCACATGTCTGCCGGGGTCATGTCGGTGTTGCCGGTGAGGTAGACGTAGATCATGGCGAGGCAGGTGGGGCCGCAGCCGTTGCGGGCGACGGTTCCGCCCGCGTAGGGCTCGGACGACCACGCCGGATCGGTCTGGTACAGGTACGGTAGGCTGCCTGCGTCCCATTCCTCGCACGGGGTGGAGACGGGAACCTGTCCGGCGGCTTTGACGGGCATGTTGAGCAGCGACGCTTCCGCCGCGGTCCCCACGCCGATGCCGTCCACGAAGAAGATGCTTGAGAGCAGGGTGAGCACGACGGCTCCAACCGCGGCGGTCCTGAGCACCACGGCGGGGCGCACCGCGGGTTGCAGCCCATAGCTGTGCATGCTCCCGCGCGCGCCATAGCGCGAGCGCAGGGTATAGCCCGTCCCGCGCCGGTGCCCCCGGTGCCCGGAGCGGGAGAAGACGGCGTCGTTCCGCCATCCGCCGAAGAGCCTGCCGAAGACGCCGCCGATGGCCGAGGCGATGGCGAGCACGATGGCGACGACCGCGCCCGCGATGCGCAGCGCTGCATCGGCCGCGCGCCGGGGCTTGGCCGGGCGGGTTCCCGCGGCGCCCCGTCCCGCGTGACCGTCTCGTCCGACGCTGGCTGGCCGCCCGTTCGCCGCTTGCCGCCCGCGGTCTGCCGGCGCACGGCCCGTCGGCCCTGCTGTCCCAGTCGGCGCGCTCGTCCGCCTCCTCGGATGCGGCCGGGAGGTCTCGGTTCGCGGCGCCTGCTCGCGCCGCCGGGACTGGGGTGGTGGCTCCTGCCTCGGCGCCTCCTGTCCGGGTTGCGCATGGATCGAGGCGAGCCGTGCGGAGCGCGGCACGGGCTGCCCGGCGCCGGTGTAGCTACCGCGTCCTGTGGGAGGGTTGACATAACGCCTACCCCGAGCAACGTCCTGCGATGTGCCCCACTCCCGAGCCACGACGGATCCCTTCGCCTGCATGTAGCATATTGGTATAATCCTACCGCATTTCCCTGGTGCTGACGCACGCCGCCGCGCTCGTTTCGCGGCGGATGATTCGCAGGGTGACGGTAGGGGCATAATGAACCCGGCACACGCGACGCGAAGGGAGCATCATGCCCGCTCTGATCACGCATCATCTATTCGGCGAGGAAAGCATCGACCGCCTTCCCGCAGGCATCATCGGCACCGACGAGGAGCGCACGGCGTTCCTCATCGCGAACCAAGGCCCCGACCCCTACTTCTTCCGCGTGCGCACGCCGCGCGCGGCCTCGTGCATGAGCCTGGCGCGCTCGCTGCACCGCTGCCGCATCTCCCGGCAGTTCGAGGCGCTGCGCACCGGCGTCGAGCACCTGTACCCGCGCGACGCGCACGTGGGGCGGGCGTTCGTGCTCGGCTTGTTCTCGCACTACGCGCTCGACCGCGCGGCGCATCCGTTCGTCTACGCCCAGCAGTGGGGCGCGCAGGAGGTCGACCCGAGCCTCGATGCGGCTGCGAGCCAGGTGCACGCCATCATCGAGTCCGACATCGACGTGCTCATGCTGCAGCTCAAGCGCCGCGGCGCCACGGTGGAGGACTGCCCGCCGGAGCACGAGCTCGTCACGTCGGAGCGCATCGACAAGGTCGCGGGCGCGCTCATGAGCTACGTCGGATCGAGCGTGTACGACATCGAGGTCGGCGCCCAGGAGTACGGCGGCGCCGTCGCGGACATGAAGCTCGCGTACCGCGTGATCGAGCCGGCGGACTCGCCTGCCTGCCAGCTGCTGGGCATGCTGGAGGGCGCCGTGCGCGGCAACTCCATCCTGGCCGCCCTCGCGCACCGCATGACCGCGGAACCGCCGCTGCGCGCGGGGAACATGGGGCACCTCGCCTGGAAGAACCCCTTCACGGGGGTCGAGAGCCATGAGAGCTTCCCGGAGCTGTTCGACCGCGCGCTCGATGAGTACGAGTGTGACATCGCGTGCCTGATCGCCGGTGACCCGCTCGAGCAGGCCACGCACCATCTGAACTACTCCGGCCGCCCGCTCGGCGCGGACGAGGAGCTCGACCAGGACGATTAGCCGTCCGGCGCCAAGGCGTCACGTTCATCCGAAAGGTGGCGAATGGGGACGGCTCCCGCACGTGCGGGCCGTCCGCCTTCGCGATGTCCCGTCCCCTCGCTCGGCTCCGCGCCCGCCTGCCCATCCGCTTGCACGCCGTGTGTTACAAAACGCGCTCGCCCGGGGTGGCGGGTGTAAGATGCACCCAACGAGCTTGTGTGGGCAGAGGGTGATCGCATGGCGTTCGGCGCGGATGGCGGCAAGTCGGGACGATCAGATTCGAAGACGGCTCGCGTGTGGCGAGGCCCGAGCAGCGGCACCGCGTTCCGCGCGGATGGCCCGTTCGGGTTGGTACGGCGGCCGGGTGCCTCAGCGGAGAAGCAGCCGTTCTACCATTCGTCCTTCACGGCGGGCGAGTGGGCGAAGTCCATCTTGCTGCGCGTAGGCGTTCCCGCGGCCCTCATCGCGTTTCTCCTGTATTCGTCACGGTATGAGATGGGCAGCCTGGCCTGGCTCCAGAAGATGGGCATCGCCGTGTCCCTGGCGTGCTTCGCCGCATGGTGGCTCGTCCACTGGTACTTCGCGATATGGCGAAAATCGAACGCGGACAACGACCGCAGCGCCCCCATCGTCACCGTATGCCGCGCGGCGCTCGCGCTCGCGCTGCTGTTCATCGCCTGCATCGTCGCTGTCAGCGTGTCCGGGACGAACCTTCTGTCCCCGACGGGTGATGTCGGGTCGCCCCTGGCCATCATCGCCTCGGCGTGGGGGATGTTCTGGGAGTCGGGGATGCTGCCCGCGGTGGCCCTGTTCGCCGCGGTGCGCCTAGCCTCCTGCTCTTACAAGCGCTGGGCGACCGGCTTCGAGGCCACCGAGACCCTGTGGTGGATCGACGCCGCGGCGCGGGCGTGCTCTATCACGCTGCACATCATCGCCGTTTTAGGGTTGGTGGTGGCGGCGTGCAAGTTCTCGCCGCTTCTGCTGGCGCTTGCGATGAGCGGGCTGTACGGCGGCGATGTGGTGTACTACGTAGCGCTGGAAGGCTCGTGGGCAGCCGAGCTCGCCGCTGCCCTGGGGCAGGTCGCCGCGGCCGACGCCTGGTGGGTGCTGGCGATCGCGCTGGTGGTGAACACCGTGTGGCGTCGGTTCTGCCTGTGGCGCGACGTGAGCGCCGAAGCAGAGAAGCAGCGGCTCAAACAGGAGCGGGCGAACGCGCCCGCCTCGACGGGGGCGGGGTCGGAGGAAAACGCGAAGGTTCCCGCCCTGCGTACCTACCTGCTGAGGCGCGTTTCGCTCGTCGTGGCCGTCACGGGTTGGGTCGTGCTGGCCTTTGCGGTGGTCGCGGTGTTCTTGTCGCTCGTCAACCCGGCAATGGGGCCGGGCCTCGGGCTTATCGACCCGCTGATGGTATCTGTGTTCGGGGCCGACACCGCCCTTCCCATGGTGGTCATCGCCTTCACTGTGATCCAGGCGTTGCTGGCAGTGGAGGAGCGCTGGAACGATGCGACGTGTGCGCGGCACGGCTGCCTGAACGGCCTGGCGAACCTCGTCCTGTACGCGAGCGAGGTGGGGTTTGCGGGGCTGGTGATCTACGGCATCGTGCTGGCGCAGGGACGCTATGACACGCTCGGGCTCGTGATGAGTCAGGTGACGAGCGGGTTCACAAGCCCCACCCTATGGACGTTCCTCGCGCAGGTCGTCGCCAGGACGGTGTTCATCGTCGTGGTGGCGTGCCTCGGCCTGACCCTCCTGATCTTCGTCCTCTCGGCGCTCGCCGGCGGTGGTGGCGGCAGCAGCGGCGGCGGAGGCGGCGGTGGCTACGGCGGAGGCTCCGGAGGCGGCGGTGGCGGCGCGTTCGCGGGCGGCGGCTTCGGTGGCTCGGGGTCGAAGGCGCAGACCGTCAACGATCGCTACGGGCGGCGGCTCGTCACCGTCGAGGACGAGGGCATCTTCGGCACGGCGGTGCGCGACCGCCATGGCGGCAAGATCGGCGAGGTGACGACGAACTGGGACGGCAGCACCCGCGTGCGCGTGGGCAACGACGAGTACCGGGTGCGCGACGCGGCGTTCGGCAGCGATAAGATCGTCTCGAAGGACGGCGAGGACATCGGCCGCGTGAGCGAGAGTGGCTGGGGAGACGACCGCTTCCGCGAGAGCTAGCGTCCCTGAGCCCCCCCGCGCCTTTACGAAACCATGACCCCCGTGCCGGCCGATCTGCCGTACCATTGAAGGGTATGCGCATCGCGCCCGCCCGGGCGCCGGCAGGAAGAGGTTCGGCATGAAGTACACCAAGCAGGAGCGCAACTGGGTCATGTACGACGTGGGCAATTCCGCGCTCGTGCTGTTCAATACCTCGGTCGTGCCCATCTACTTCAACGCCATCAACACGGCGGCGGATTCCGCCGAGCTCGTCACGGCATGGGCGAACGCTCAGACGGTGGCGTCGCTCGTCGTGGCGCTCCTCATGCCCATCCTGGGCTCGCTCGCCGACTTCGCCGGCAACAAGATCAAGTTCTTCCTGGGCTTCTTCCTCACGGGGCTCGTGCTGTGCTTCGCGCAGGCCATCCCCATGGGGGCGATGCCCTTCCTCGTGGTGTACGTCGTCTGCACCATCGGTCTCAACTCGTCCATGACGTTCTACGACGCCATGCTGCCCGATGTCACCACCGACGAGCGCATGGACACCGTCTCGAGTTCGGGGTACGCCTGGGGCTACATCGGCTCGTGTCTCCCGTTCATCGTGTGCATCGCGCTCATCCTGGGCGGCCCCGCGGCGCTCGGCCTCGACATGCTGCTGTGCGTGCGCGTCTCGTTCGTCATCATCGGCGTCTGGTGGCTCGCGTTCACGGTGCCGCTCGTGCGCACCTACAAGCAGCGCTACGCCAAGGCGCTCGCGCCCGGCGAGACCATGGGCGGCGAGATCGTCAAGACCATCCGCGGCCTCGGCGAGACCATGCGCCGCATCGCGCACGACAGGGCCATCCTCCTCTACATGGTCGCCTTCTTCTTCTACATCGACGGCGTGCACACGGTCATCTCCATGGCGACGACCTACGGCACCTCGCTCGGGCTCGATTCCACCGCGCTCATCCTGGCGCTGCTCGTCACACAGTTCGTGGCCTTCCCCTCGGCCATCGCGTACGGTCGGCTCGCCGGCAAGTACGGGACGCTCCGCATGATCATCATTGCGGTGGTGGCCTACGTGTGCATCGTGCTCTTCGCCGCGTTCTACCTCAAGACGGAGGTGGAGTTCTGGATCCTCGCCGTGGCGGTGGGGCTGTTCCAGGGCGGCATCCAGGCGCTCAGCCGCAGCTACTTCGGCAAGCTCATCCCCAAGGAGCGCGCGAATGAGTACTACGGCTTCTTCGACATCTTCGGCCGCTACGCATCCGTCATGGGAACTCTGCTAGTATCTGTCGTGACATCGCTCACGGGGGATGCTTCTTTAGGAGTGCTTTCCATCGGGATCCTGCTCATCGTGGGCCTTGTTATGCTCATCAGGCTTTCCCGCATCAAGGGCATGGCATAGGCGGCCGGGCGCGACGGCCGGCTCATGGCAGGTCGGTGCTGGTGATAATCTGGTGTCAGTCACCTTTTTATCACACGCCTCGCGGTGATAAAAAGGTGACTGACACCAGATTATCACCAGGCCAGCAACGCCTTCGGGAGGGCGGATGGGCATGAAGTAAAGCCCTCCAAACAAGAAGGTGTATGCTCATGAAATCGAATGAAATCGCCCAGGTGGGCGTCATCGCCGCGGTGTACGCGGCGTGCACGCTCATCGCCATCCTCTTCCTGGGGAGCCTCGCATGGGGCCCCATCCAGTTTCGCGTCTCCGAGGCGCTTTGCGCGATCGCCCTGTTCACGCCGGCGGCCATCCCGGGCCTCACACTCGGCTGCGCGATCGCCAACATCGCCAACATCGTCCTTTCGGGCACGGGCGCGCTCGGCCTGCTCGACGTGGTGTTCGGCTCGCTCGCCACATGCCTGGGCGCGGCGTTCACCTGGAAGATGCGCCGCCACCCGCTCGTCGCGCTCGCGGGGCCGGTGGTGGCCAACGCGCTCATCGTCCCGGCGTACCTGCCCATCCTGCTCACGGCGACGGGCTTCTACACCATCCCCTTCACCTCCATCTCGCTCGACGGGGCGTGGCCGCTCATGTATCTCTTCGGGCTCGTGACGACGGGTATCGGCGAAGCGGTTATCATGTATGTACTGGGATATCCGTTGAGCAAGTCGCTTGCCCGCACGCCGTACTTCAAGGGCTCGTCGCCCTTCAAGCGCGAGCGCGAGGCCGCGCGCTAGCCCACGCCGCGTTCTCGCGCGCGGGCGGCGCTGCCGGCATCGTCCGTGCGACGGGGCGGGCAGCGAGTGGATGATCGCGAACGAGGGGCGTGATTGGCGTGGGATCGGTCATCGTGATTCCTACGTATTGGGCAGATGAATATGCCGAGCCGCATGCGCCCGGCGTCTACGACCACTCCACGTCGCTCACGGCTCCCAAGCCCGAACTCGACCGCTGCCTCGCATCGCTCGAGCAGGTGCGCGATGTCGCGCCCATCGTCCTGCTCGTCGTGTGCCCCATCTCCGCCACCGTCGAGGTCGCGCGCCGCGTCCGCATGATCGTCGCGGCGCACGCGTCGCTCGACATCACGGTCGTCACGAACACGCAGGCCGCGCGCATCATGGAGCGCGTGGAGGAGCTCGCCCCGGGCAACGTGGGCGAGTGCGTGTCGCTGCGCGGGTACGGCGCCATCCGCAACATGGGGCTCGTGGTGGCCGCCGTCATGGGCGCGGACGAGGTGATCTTCCTCGACGACGACGAGGTCGTGCTGGGCAGCGACTTCATGGCGCGGGCGCGCTACGCGCTCGGCCAGCAGAACCGCCAGGGGCTCCCGATCCTGGCCAAGAGCGGCTACTTCTTCGATGCGAAGGGCTCCGCGCTCGCGAGCGACGCCAAACCGGGCATCACCACGCGGTGGTGGACGAAGCGCGCCGAGTTCAACGCGTGGATGCGCCCGCACCTCACCGGCTCGCGCATCTCGCGGTCGAACTACCTGTGCGGCGGCTGCTTCGCCGTGCACGCCCGCGCCTACATGCGCGTATCGTTCGATCCGTTCATCACGCGCGGCGAGGATCTCGACTACCTGTTCAACCTCCGCCTGCACGGGCTCGACGTCTGGTTCGACAACGCCTGGGCGGTGCGGCACCTCCCGCCGCCGTCCGCGCAGCGCGCGCCGCGCTTCATGCAGGACGTGTACCGCTGGTATTATGAGCGGGCGAAGCTCATGTTCGCGAACCGCCGCAACGACCTCGTCTCGGTGACCGCCGCCTCGCTTATGCCCTATCCCGGCCCGTGGATCTCGAGCGAGCTCGACGGCCGCGTGGGCAAGACCGCGCTCGCCCGCGCCCTGTTCACGCACGAGCACCGCGCGTACTGGACCATCTGGCGCCACGGACGCTCGCGCGCCCAGCGCTACGCCGACGAGCACCGCGACCTGTACCTGCGGTTCCAGAGCTTCTGGCCCACGGTGATGGATGGACTCTGGCGCGATGGGCGCCTTTCGAGATTGCTCAAGGAGGCTCGATGAGCTCGCGCTCCCCGCTCACGACCCGCACCGACCGCCTCTCCACCCTGTGGGGGGTCATCGTTTCCGGCGGCGTCATCGTCGCCGGCGTCCTGCTCGTCAGCCTGGCGAGCAACGCGAATCCCACGCCGCTCGCGATCGCCTGCACGCTGCTCGCGGTGTTCCTCGCCATCGCGGTGTTCCGCCTCTTCAACCCCGATAGGCTGCGCTCGCAGTACACCGAGGAGACGCTCTCGCTCGCGTCGGACATGCTCGAGGACATCAAGGGCGGCCTCACCCCGGAGAGCGCCGAGGCCATCTGCCGCCACCTCATGCCCGAGACGCACGCGAGCACCATCGCCGTGACGGACGAGACCCACGTGCTCGCATGCGTGGGCGACATGTACGACGACTTCCCACCCGGCTCGCTCATCCACACCCCCGCGACGCGCTA
Organism: Enorma timonensis; assembly: GCF_000321165.1. NCBI lineage: Bacteria > Bacillati > Actinomycetota > Coriobacteriia > Coriobacteriales > Coriobacteriaceae > Enorma > Enorma timonensis. The sequence continues at coordinate 25,303 of NZ_CAPF01000053.1, read as the reverse complement.
CGTGATCGAGCACGGCATCGTGCAATCGTTCACGCAGGCCATCGAGGTCAAGGGCGAGCGCGGGTTCAAGCGCGAGATCCCCGCCGGCATCATCGCGCCGCTCAAGGTGCGCGACCGCACCGTGGGCGCGCTCAAGTTCTACTTCACGAACACGCACGAGGTGAACCGCACGCAGTACGCGCTCGTGGCGGGCTTCTCCGAGCTCATCTCCACGCAGCTGGCCATCCACGAGCTCGAGCTGCAGGAGGAGCTCACGGCCCGCGCCGAGGTGCGCGCGCTGCAGGCGCAGATCAACCCGCACTTCCTGTTCAACACGCTCAACACCATCGCCTCGTTCACCCGGACCGATCCGACGCGTGCGCGCGAGCTCCTGCGCGAGTTCTCGTCGTTCTACCGCTCCACGCTCGACAACTCCGGCTCGCTCATCCCCGTGATGCGCGAGGTCCAGCAGACGAAGCGCTACCTCACCTTCGAGCAGGCGCGCTTCGGGGACGACCGCATCGATGCGGAGTTCGCCGTCGACGAGGACGTGCAGGATGCGCCCGTGCCGGCGTTCATCATCCAGCCGCTCGTCGAGAACGCGGTGCGCCACGCGATGCGCGACGAGGGCACGCTGCACATCCGGGTCTCGGTGCGGGCGGCGGACGAGAACGCGCTCGCCATCGAGGTGTCGGACGACGGCGTGGGCATGGACAAGGCCACGGCGGCGCGGCTCTTCAGCGAGACGGCGCTCGCGGGGGTTTCCGCGCCCCAGGGCGGCGGCGCGGGGGTCGCCATGCACAACATCTCGGAGCGCATCAAGCGCTTCTACGGGCCGCGGTCGTTCGCGCATGTGGAATCCGCCCCGGGGAAGGGCACGACCATAACCTTGCATCTAGATTTATTGGGAAGTATCTTCGTTGACGGTTAAAATAGACGCGACGGCTCCATGGGGCGTTCCGGGCAGGTTCGTCGCCGCGGGGTGCCAATCGCTTCTGCGCGGCCGCTTCGGCCGATCGATTCTGTGTAGGGACGAAGGGAACACAAGGATATGCTACGTGCGATGATCGTTGACGACGAGGCGCCCGCCCGATCCGAGTTGCGATTCTTGCTCGAGCAGACGGGCAAGATCTCGTCGATCTCCGAGGCGTCGAGCGTGCGGGTCGCCATCGAGATGCTCATGGAGAACCGTGTCGACGTGGTGTTCCTCGACATCTCGATGCCGGGCGCGTCCGGCCTCCAGCTCGCCGAGGCGCTCCATAAGCTCAAGAACCCGCCCGCCATCGTGTTCGTGACGGCCTACAGCGACCATGCGGTCGAGGCGTTCGACGTGGACGCCGTCGACTACCTGCTCAAGCCCGTGGAGGAGGCGCGGCTCGACCGCGCCATCGAGAAGGTGCTCGCGCGCACGAAGCCGCAGGCCGAGAGCAAGGTGGCCATCGAGCGCATCCCCGTGGAGAAGGGCGGCCGCAAGGTGCTCATCCCCGTGGACCAGATTCGCTACATCATGGCGAAGGACGACTATTCCTGCATCTTCACCGACGACGACCGGTTCCTCTCCACCACGTCGCTCGCGCAGTTCGAGGCGAAGCTCTGCGATTTCGGCTTCTTCCGCGTGCATCGCCGCTATATCGTGAACCTGGCGTGCGTGGAGGACGTCGAGACCATTCCCTCCGGCGCGATCCAGCTGGGCATCGCCGGCATGGAGGACCGCGTGCCGGTTTCGCGCCGCCGCGTCGTGCCGCTCAAGAAGGCCCTGAGCCTGTAGGGGTTGCCATGGCGAAGCGCGTAGACATCATCTCTGATACGCACGGCTGGCTCTCGGACGCGCTGCTCGCGCAGCTCGAGGGGGCGGACCTCATCATCCACGCCGGGGATATCACCTCGGAGACGGATTTCGAGCACCTGAAGACCATCGCGCCGGTGCGGGCGGTGCTGGGCAACAACGACTACTATCGCGATTACGGGCGCGACGTGGGGCGCATCCTGCGCTTCACGTACGAGGGCCTGCGCTTCGTGGTGGCGCACTACCACTCCGACCTGCTGCTCGACGAGGCCGATGTGGCCGTGTGCGGGCACACGCACCGCGCGCAGATCATCGAGGAGGCGGACTGCCTCGTGGTGAACCCGGGCTCGCCCACGTTTCCGCGCGGGTCGCGCGGCGCGACGATGGCGCGGCTGATGGTCGATGAGGGTCGCGTGCTCTCGGCGGAGATCCTCGATCTGGAGCGATGAGAAATTCAGATTGATAAAATCCAGACAGGCTGGTTTTTATCATGTTCGGCCGGGTTTGCCGGGCATGGCTGCCATTCACCGAAACAATTGACGCAATCGACCGGTTTGTGCAACGCCGTCGTTTCAAATGCTCCCTGCGTGGGAACATCTTGGGAAGCGGCGCTCATGCCGCAAGGTCCAGCGCGTTGATTGGAGTGCATATGTTCGATTTGACGGGACGCGTCGTCGTGGTGTCCGGGGCCTCTTCGGGCCTGGGATCGCAGATGGCGCGCGGATTCGCCGGCCAGGGGGCCGATCTGGTCATCATGGCACGGCGCATGGAGCGCCTGGAAGCGCTCGCGGAGGAGCTGCGCGGCATGGGCGTTCGCGTGCTGCCGGTTAAGTGCGACGTGACCGACCATGCGCAGGTCGACGCCGCCGCCGAGGCCGCCGAGCAGGAGTTCGGCAAGGTGGACGTGCTCGTGAACTGCGCCGGCTCGGCCGAGAACGCGGGCGTGCTCGATATGACCGACGAGCAGTGGGACTTCACCATCGCCACGGACATGACGAGCGTGTTCTACGTCACCCGCGCCTTCGGCAACATCATGCGGAAGAACAACTACGGGCGCATCATCAACATCGCGTCCATGTACGGCCTGGTGGGCAACACCGCCATGGACACCGTGGCCTACCACACCTCGAAGGGCGGCGTGGTGAACTTCACGCGCGCCGTCGCCGCCGAGCTCGCGAAGTACAACATCACGTGCAACGCCATCTGCCCGGGCTACTTCGAGACGGAGCTGACGACGGATACGCTGAACACCGAGGCGTTCACGCAGTACATGCAGGCCACCGTGCCGCTCGGCCGCTATGGCCACGAGGGTGAGCTCAACGCCGGCGCGATCTTCCTGGCGAGCGACGAGGCCTCGTACGTGACGGGCGTCATCCTGCCCATCGACGGCGGCTACACCTGCGTGTAGCTGGGGAATGATAAAATCCAGACAGGCTGGTTTTTATCATGTTTGGACGGAACCGGCGGAGAACGCCTTTTTTGAAAATTGTTCTTGCGCGCTCCGTCCGGTCTTGGTACACTAGCTACCGCAGCATTTGCTGAGGGGAGTTAGCTCAGTTTGGTTAGAGCGCCGGCCTGTCACGTCGGAGGTCGCGGGTTCGAGCCCCGTACTTCCCGCCATTGCTACGCAACGGCTCATCCGCTTCGCGGGTGGGCTGTTTTGCTTTGTATGGGGTTTGAGGCACGCTGGGTTCCCGCCTGAAAATCCCTTGCACCCCCGCAGGTTTCCTTCGGTCGCCCTTGCTTGTGAAATGCTACTGGGTTTACGTGATTTCGTGTGCACCCGGGCGGGAACATGCGTAGCATAGGGGGATGAATCGGCCGGACAATTGGTAACAAGGTGGATCCATGGACATCTCCCGCAAGACAGACTACGCACTGCGCATTCTCTCGATGCTCGTGGAGGAGGGCGACGATCTGCTCTCGGTGCGCATCGCGGCCGAGCGCGTGGGCGTGCCCTATTCGTTCGCCCGTTCCATCCAGCATGGGCTCTCCCATGCGGGCATCATCGAGAGCGTGCGCGGCGTGCGGGGCGGCATGCGGCTCAAGGTCGATCCCGAGGAGATCTCGGTCTACGACGTGATCGTCGCTGTCCAGGGGCCGCTGTGCATCAACGACTGCACCGCGCCGGACGGTGCATGCGGGCGCATGGGTTCGTGCTGCTTCCATCCCCTGTGGGTGGGGACCGAGGCGCTCGTCCGCGACTACCTGAGCTCGATTTCGCTCGCCGATGCCGTGACGTACCGTCGCTTCCCCGCGGTGGATGCGCGATTCACCGACCGCGCCGCGTTCGCGGAATACGCGGACTGCTCGGCGCTCCGGGGGTCGAGGTGCGCGTGACGGCGCAGGGTGAGGCTCCCGGTTCGCCTGCTTCGGGGGCGTCCGACATGACGCCTGCCGCCTCGACGGGCATGGAGGGGTTCCGCGCGTTCGTGCGCAGAGAGGGCGAGCGGCTGTATCGCGACCTGCCGTGGCGGCGCACGCGCGACCCGTATATCGTCTGGCTTTCCGAGGTCATGCTGCAGCAGACCCAGGTCGTGCGCGTCGAGGCGCGTATGCCGGAGTGGCTCGACCGCTTCCCGAGTATCGAGGCGCTCGCCGCCGCGTCCACGGCAGATGTCCTGGCGGCCTGGCAGGGCATGGGTTACAACCGGCGGGCGCTGGCGCTTCAGGCGGCCGCGCGCGAGATCGTGGAACGCCACGGCGGCGTCTTCCCGCGCGACACGCGCTCGCTCGTGGCGCTGCCCGGCATCGGCCCCGCCACCGCGCAGGGGATCCGCGCGTTCGCCTTCGACCTGCCCGGCGTCTACCTCGAGACGAACGTGCGCACCGTCTTCCTGCATCACTTCTTCCCCGACGTTCCCGGCGTGCCGGATCGCGAGCTCGTACCGCTCGTGCGCACCGCGTGCCCGTGCGCCCCCGCCGGCGCAGGGGAGCGCGCGGAGGCTGAAGAGGACGAGCGGCTGCGGTACGCGCTTCCCGCCGACGAGCGCGACACCCCGCGCTCCTGGTACTACGCGCTGCTCGACTACGGCGCGCAGCTCAAGAAGGAGATCCCCAACCCGTCGCGCCGTTCGGCCGGCTACGCCAGGCAGTCGCGCTTCGAGGGGTCGCGCCGGCAGAAGCGGGCGCAGATCGTGCGCATCCTGCTCGGCGCGGGGGAGCGCGGCGAGGGCGCGCTGACGAGCGCTGCCGTGCATGCGGCGCTCGACGAGGCAGAGCGCGCCGCCGGTCGGCCGCCTGTGGAGCTCGGGCTCGTGGAGGACATCCTGGCGGATCTTGAGCGCGAGGGCTTCTGCGCGCGCCTTGATGCCTCCGAGGGCGACGGGGAGCGTTGGGCGATTCGGTAAGGCGGCGCAGCTGAGGGACTGCGGCGCGGCGCTCGATGATGTGGGCTCTGATGTGGGCTCTCAGCAGGGTGATGCTCGTTCGGGGCTTTTTCTCCGCGATTGTGCAGTTCGCTTCTTATTGAAAATAATTCTCAATAAGGATGATTGCGATGCAAGCACCCGGGTATAATTGATACGCCTAGCTCCGTTTTGCTGGGCACCGTGTCGTTCGCACTGAAGAGAAAGGGACGCGACCATGGATTTCGAGACCTCTCAGACTAAGAAGAACCTTGAGACCGCGTTTGCCGGCGAGTCGCAGGCGCACACCAAGTACCGCTATTACTCCTCCAAGGCCAAGAAGGACGGCTACGTGCAGATCTCCAACATCTTCATGGAGACCGCGCTGAACGAGTCCGAGCACGCCAAGCTCTGGTTCAAGTACCTCCATGGCGGCGAGATCCCCGGCACCCTCGACAACCTGAAGGACGCGGCCGCCGGTGAGAACTACGAGTGGACGACCATGTACGCGGACTTCGCGAAGACCGCCGAGGAGGAGGGCTTCAAGGAGATCGCCGCGAAGTTCAAGGGCGTCGGCGCGGTCGAGAAGGCGCACGAGGAGCGCTACCTCAAGCTCGCCGAGCGCGTCGAGAAGGGCGAGGTTTTCACGCGCGAGGGCGTGAAGGTGTGGAAGTGCCTCAACTGCGGTCACCTGCATGTCGGCCCCACCGCTCCGCAGATGTGCCCCGTCTGCAACCATCCGCAGAGCTACTTCGAGGAGCAGGTCGTCAACTACTAGGTTGAGCCGAACCTTTCGGTACGTGTGAAACGCACCATATGGAGCCGGGTCCTTCGGGGCTCGGCTCTTTTTGTGTCTGGGCGGCGCGCGGGGGCTTGCTGCCGGGCGTGCTCGGCGCCGGGCGGGTGCTGCACGCCGGGGCGGATGCTGTACGCCGGGGCGAGTACTGCACGCCGCCGAATGTTTCGAAACGTCGCATTTTCGCGCCGCGCCGGGTGCGAACGACCGCTCGCGGGCGGTTCCGTGCGCTCTGGAGCCCTTTATCGAAAATGCCTTGCAATCGTTTGGTCCCGGCTGCCCCCGCTGCCACACTGATGCTCATACGCAGGGCGCAGGGAGTGGAGGGCCGGTATGGATCTGTTCATCGAGACGCCTCGGCAGGTTTCCGAGCGCAGAGAACGCGAGCTACGGGCGCAGGGCGATAGGCGTGACGCGCTGCAGGGGGTGCCCGATGTTGCCAGCGCGTCGTCGGGTTGCGGGGCGGCATCGATCTCGGCGGGTGGGCGCGTCGGCGGCGAGGCCTGCGCTTGTCAGGATGCCGCGGCTGCTGCCGGGCGCGCGCAGGGATTCCAGGCGGTCGCTCCCCATGGCGCTGGGCATGCGGGTAACGAGCCGTACTCCGTCGCGCAGGAGGCGTATCGGGAGGAGCTCGCGTTCGACAAGCGACGGACGTGCCGTCGAAAACGGCTCGCGGTGCTGCGTGTCGTGCGTCTCATTATCGGCATCCCGTTGCTGCTCGCCGTGGTGTTCGTGGGCTCGTACGTCTGCACGTGCATCCTGAACGGCGCCACCCCGGAGGAGGTGGCTGAGCTGCTGGGCGAGATGGCGGGGCACGTCACGAGCTTCTTCGCGCAACTGGGATAGCTCAGCCCATCTTCGCGCTGGGACAGATGTCCGCGAGCGGGCACTCACCGCAGCGGGGCTTGCGCGCATCGCAGATCTCGCGACCGAGCATGATCCACTGGTGGTTCACGTCGTTCCAATACTCTTTCGGCAAGATCTTCAGGAGGTCCTGCTCGGTCTTGAGGGGCTCCTTCGCATGCGTCTTGGGGGAGAGCCCCAGGCGATGGGCGATGCGGTTCACGTGGGTGTCGACGGCGATGCCCTCGACGATGCCGAACCCGACGTTGAGCACGATGTTCGCCGTCTTGCGACCCACGCCGGGGAGCTTGACGAGCTCCTTCATGTCCGTCGGCACCTTGCCGCCGTAGTCCGCGACGATCATCTGAGCGCATTCCACGGCGTGCTTCGCCTTCGTCTTGTAGAAACCGAGCGACTTGATGACCTCGGCGACCTCGGCAGGCGTGGCGCTCGCCATGGCCTCGGGTGTGGGCCAGCGGCGGAAGAGTTCGGGCGTGACCTTGTTGACCTGCGCATCGGTGGTCTGCGCGGAAAGAAGGACGGAGATGACGAGACGGAAGGGGTTGGCGTGGTCGAGGAAGCACTCGACCGGGCCGTAGCGCTCGTTGAGGCGACGGCACACTTCGATGGCGCGCTCGCGCTTGGCGGCATTGGTTTCACGTGGCATGGGCGCCTCTTTCTCTCGAACGGGCACGCTCATTATACCGAGGACACGGCTGCGGGACGTGGGCGGGCGGCGAGTACGACGAGGACGCGGTGGCTGCGGGGCGCAGGCGGGCTTTGACGCGGTGGCTGCGGGGGGTGGGCAGGCCGCGGGCTTTGACGCGGTGGCTGTGGGGGTGGGCAGGCCGCGAGTGCGATAAGGGCCAAAACCGTGCATCGGCGGCGCAGCCGGTTTGTTAGGGGCCAAAACCGTGCAAGTTTTCCGCGCAAAACGTCCCCATTTTGGCTCCTTTGACCAGCTGGAGGGGTGGGGTGGGGCTCCCCGGGTGAGGCCAGCGCCCCCGGAGCCCGGGTGAGGCCAGCGCCCCTGGGAGCCGCCCGGGCGCCCATGGCGCCGCGCACAGTGTCGTGTGCAGCGCCGCGCGAGACGGTGCGTCATCTGGGCTGCGGTACAATGCATCGGTGAAATCATCGAAGGGCGGGCGCGCCGCATGCGCGGCCGAGACCGCCCGGTTTGTCAGATTCGGGATGCTCCATGCTCATTCATCGTATCGCTGCACAGCTGTATACCGCCGAAGGGCCGCAGGCCATCGAGGAGGCGCTCGCCGCGGGCAAGGACGCCACGCTCGCCGTGTCGCAGTCCGGCCGCGTGCTTGTGCTCGCAGCGCAGTTCGCTCGGCACCCGCGGCCCATGGTGTACCTCGTCTCGGGCGAGGACGCGGCCGAGCGGGCGGCGCGGGGGCTGTCAGCGTACCTGGGGCCGGAGCACGTCGCGCGCTTCCCGGAGCGCACGGACTACCCCTGGCTCGACAAGCAGCCCGACGACGCGGTAGTGGCCGCTCGGTGCGCCGCCCTCGAGCGCTTGGCACAGGGCGAGGCGTGCATCATGGTCGCCTCGGCGCGCTCGCTTTTGCGCTGCGTCCCGCCGGCGGAGAGCCGTTATTGGGCGAGCGTGACGTTCGGGGTAGGCGAGGAGCACCCGTTCGAGGACGTGCCGAAGACCCTGGTGGGCATGGGCTACACGCGCGCCGACGAGGCGGATGCACCCGGGCTCTTCCGCGTGCACGGCGATGCCGTCGACGTCTACCCCGCGCAGGGTACCGCGCCCGTGCGCATCGAGTTCTTCGGCGACGAGATCGACCGCATCCGCCGCATGGTGACCTCCACGGGCCAGACCATCGGCGATGACGAGCGCGTGCAGATCTTCCCCTGCCGCGAGCTCGCGCTCACCGACGACGCCGTGCACCGCCTGCACGTGGCTCTCTACCAGCCCGCGCAGAGCGACCCGGAGCTCGCCGCGCAGCTGGAGCTCGCGGACGCCCGCGTGGTGACGCCGGAGCTCGACCGGTACCTGCCGTTCATGTACGAGCGCACCGAGAGCCCGCTGGCGCACCTGGCGGCCGACGCGCTCGTGGTGCTCTCGGAGCCGCGCTCGCTCTTCGACGACTGCACGCGCGCCTACGAGGATATCGAGCGTCGTGCCGGCGAGGCAGGTGTGGCGCACCTCGATGGGCTCTACCTGCGGCCGCAGCAGCTCGATTTCGGCAAGCAGCAGCGGCTGAACCTCGTGTCGATTATCCGCGCGGGCGGCGCGGTGACGGCGGAGCTCAAGATCGAGCAGCCGGCAATCGCGGGGTCGGACACGCGCTTCATCTCGCGCGTGCGTGAGCTCGTCTCGAACCGGTTCGCCTGCGTGTTCGCCGTGCCCGACCGCGGCGCGCGCGATTCGCTCGAGCTCTCGCTCGGCGACGAGTCCATCCCGTTCGAGGAATCGCTGCAGACGGCGCCCGAGAACGCGGGCGCGGTGGGCGAGGGCGTGCACGTGACGCTGCTCAAGCGCGATGCCGACCCGCTCAATGCGAGAACCTTGGGGGCTGAGTCATTGGGGACGGGTTCAATTGACTCAGCGCGCTCGGAAGATGCCGGCGGGCGCGGCGATTCCTTCCTGCGCTCGCGTCGTGAGTCAAATGAACCCGTCCCCAATGACTCGGGCGAACCTGCCGCACCGACCGTGCCCACCATCACACGCGGACGGGTCACCTTCGTCGACCTGCCGCTGCCGGCGGGCGTTGTGGTGCCGGAGGCGCACCTCGCCGTGCTCTCGCTCGCCGACCTCAACGCGCGCATGGACGCGCGCCGCGGGCGCAAGACGCGCCGCCGCGTGGACATGACCGAGGTCACGTTCCCCTTCAAGCCGGGCGATTACGTGGTGCACGCCACGCACGGCATCGCGCACTTCACCGCCATCGTGCGCCAGGAGGTCGCCGGGCGCGAGCGCGACTACTTCCTCTTGGAATATGCCGACGGCGACAAGCTCTACGTGCCGCTCGAGCAGGTCGACCGCATCACGCGCTACGTAGGGCCGGACGGGCAGAACCCCCGGCTCACGCGGCTCAACACCGCGGACTGGGCGCGCGCTACGAACAAGGCGCGCAAGAGCGCCAAGAAGCTCGCCTTCGATCTCATCGACCTCTACACGCGGCGCTCGTCGATCACCGGCGTCGCTTGCCCGCCGGACACCCCGGAGCAGATCGAGATGGAGGAAAGCTTTCCCTACGAGCCCACGCACGACCAGCTCGACGCCATCGCTGACATCAAGGCCGATATGGAATCCGCCAAGCCCATGGACCGCCTGCTCTGCGGCGACGTGGGCTTCGGTAAGACGGAGGTGGCGCTACGCGCGGCGTTCAAATGCGTGGACAGCGGCCGGCAGGTGATGGTGCTCTGCCCCACCACGATCCTGGCGCAGCAGCACTACCAGACGTTCTTCGAGCGCTTCGCGCCCTTCGGCGTGGAGGTGGAGGTGCTCAGCCGCTTCCGCACGCCGGGCCAGCAGAAACGCGCGCTCGCGGCCTTCGCCGAGGGCAAGCTCGACGTGCTCGTGGGCACGCACCGGCTCCTCTCCTCGGACGTGAACCCGGCGAACCTCGGGCTCGTCATCATCGACGAGGAGCAGCGCTTCGGCGTGCAGCACAAAGAGCAGCTCAAGAACCTGCGCGAGCAGATCGACGTGCTCACGCTCTCGGCGACGCCCATCCCGCGCACCATGCAGATGGCCATCTCGGGCGTGCGCGACATGAGCCTCATCACCACGCCGCCCACGGGGCGCCGCCCGGTCATCGTGCACGTGGGAGAGTACGACCCGGACGTGGTGAGCTCGGCCATCCGCCTCGAGCTCTCGCGCAAGGGGCAGGTGTATTACGTGAGCAACCGCGTGAAGACGATCGACGACGCCGTCGACCGCGTGCACGAGGCCGTGCCCGAGGCGCGTGTGGGGGTGGCGCACGGGCAGATGAGCCCGCGCGAGGTCGAGGACGTGATGATCGACTTCGCCATGGGGCGCATCGACGTGCTCGTGGCGACGACCATCATCGAGAGCGGCATCGACAACCCGCACACGAACACGCTCATCATCGAGGACTCGCAGCGCCTGGGTCTCGCCCAGCTCTACCAGCTCAAAGGGCGCGTTGGCCGCAGCGCCACGCAGGCGTACGCGTACTTCATGTTCCCGGGCGAGCTGCCGCTCACCGAGGAGGCGACGGAGCGCCTGACCGCGCTCTCGGAGTTCCAGGAGCTGGGGAGCGGTATGCGCATCGCCATGCGCGACCTGGAGATCCGCGGCGCGGGCTCGCTCGTGGGCGCGGAGCAGCACGGCAACCTCTCGAGCGTGGGCTTCGACCTGTTCACGCAGATGCTGGGCCAGGCCGTGGCCGAGGCGCGCGGCGAGGTGGCAGGAGACGTCGAGGCCGCGGGCGTGGCGATCAACCTGCCGGCCGACTTCTACCTGGACGAGGAGTACATCCCCGAGGTCGACCGGCGCGTGCTCGTGTACCGTAAGCTCGCCGCGGCAGACGAGCTCTCCGCGGTGGACGAGGTGCAGCAGGAGTGCGAGGAGCGCTTCGGCGAGGCCCCGCTCGCCGCGCGGAACCTGTTCGACCGCGCGCGGCTGCGCATCCGCGCCGACCGGCTGGGGCTTGAGAGCGTGTCGTTCACGGGCGGGCGCCTTGTGTTCCAGGGGATCGATGTGCCGAAGGACGTGGCGTTCGACCTGCGCTCGCGGTTGGGGGCGACGAACTTCCCCAAGAGCCGCAAGCTCTCCGTGCCATGTCGCGCGGGTGCCGGCGCGGGCAGTGGTGTGGGGCGCGGGCTCGACGCGGGCGAGGGCAACTCGGGTGTGGTTGCCGCCGCGCTCTCCGTGCTCGCGCAGCTCGGTGCTAGCGACGACGAGTAGCTGCGCGGCCGATGCGGTGATGCGAGTGATAATTTGGTGTGAGTGATAATTTGGTGTCAGTCACCTTTTTATCACGTATGTGAGATTATCGGTCGCGGGTTCAGGCGCGCCTAAGTGATAAAAAGGTGTCTGACACCAATTTATCACCTGGGGCGTGAGTCAAACGAACCCGTCCCCATTGTCTCAGTGAGTCAATTGAACCCGTCCCCAATGACTCGGCCTCAGATTAGCGGCCGTCGTCCTGCATGAGGGAGTTGCGGCGCTGGCGGGCCGCCTCGCGCGCAGGGCGCTTCGAGGGGTCGGGTACGGCGGTGGGAACCGGCTCGTCCACATGCCCGTGCCACCAGCCGCCGATGAAGTTGTCCGTGCGGAACACGTTGATCACCGCGCCGGGGTCGACCTCGCGCACGAGGCGCACGATGTCCTCGCTCTCGTACGTCGAGACCACGGTGTGCAGCAGGTACATGCGCTCGCGGCTGTACCCGCCGATCACCTCCGCGCAGCTGATGCCGTGCTGGAAGCTCGCGATGTAGGCGTCCATGACATCGTCGGCGCGCTTCGTGGTTATCTGCAGCGTCACGCGGTCGTAGCGGTGGTAGAAGCTGTCGATGGTCTTCGTCGAGATGAACTGGAACACGATGGAGTACGCCGCGCTCTCCCAGCCGAAGATCGCGCCCGACACGAGGATGAGCGCGCAGTTACCGGCGAAGATGAAGCCCCAGATGGTCTTGCCGGTGCTGTTTGCCACGAGCAGCGAGATGAAGTCCGTGCCACCCGTGGACGCGCCCGCCTTGAGCGCGATGGCGATCGAGATGCCCGAGATGAACCCGCCGAACACCACGAGCATGATCTGGTCGTCGAGCAGCGGCTTGAAATCGCAGAAGCGCAGGAACGCCGCCGAGAGCACGACCTGCAGGCTCGAGAACAGCACGAAGCGCTTGGAGATGCGGTTCCAGCAGATGAGCGCGAGGGGGATGTTGAGCGCGAGCATGCCGAGGTCCGTGGGGATGCGCACTCCCCAGAGCGCCGTCACACGGTCGACAAGCACGGCGATGCCGGTGAAGCCGCTCGGCAGCAGGCCCGCGGGGTTCACGAAGGCTTGGATGAGGAACGCCTGCACCAGGGCGGAGACCAGGACCGCGACGCCCGTGATGATGCGTCGGATGACGGCCAGGCGCGCGAGCTCGAGCGCGCGCTCGGTGATGGTGTCGGCGGCGTGTGCCATGGTGCTCCCCTCGGGATGGTCGTGCGCCTGGGGCGCTTCGGGTGCGGTGGCCATCATTGTAGCAACCTGCGCAGCGGGTGCCCGACGCATGTTGCTACCATAGGTGCCGACACCGATTCACCATCATGCGGAGGAGGCGGACGTGAGGGAGGCGGACGTGGCAGACCGGCCGACCATGGCAGACCAGCTGGACGCGACGGGGCAGCACGAACATCCCGAGGCGCGCGCGACGCTCAAGCGCTATTTCGGATACGGCTCCTTCCGCTCGGGGCAGGAGGAGCTCATCGACGCGATCCTCGACGGCCGCGATGCGTTCGGCGTCATGCCCACCGGCGCCGGCAAGTCCATCTGCTACCAGGTCCCGGCGCTCATGCTGCCGGGGCTCACGCTCGTGGTGAGCCCGCTCGTCTCGCTCATGGCCGACCAGGTGTTCTCGCTCAAGGCCGCGGGCGCGCACCCGGCGTACCTCAATTCCACGCTCACGCCGGGGCAGCAGAACACCGTCCTCAAGCGCGCGAGCGAGGGCTGGTACCAGATCATGTACGTCGCACCGGAGCGCTTGTCGAGCCCGCAGTTCCAGGCGTTCGCGCGCGCCGCGGCAGCGCCGGGCGGGGTGGGCATCCCGCTCGTGGCGGTGGACGAGGCACATTGCGTGTCGCAGTGGGGGCAGGATTTCCGCCCGTCGTACCTTTCGATCGCGGAGTTCGTGGCGTCGCTGCCGAAGCGCCCGGTGCTCGCCGCGTTCACGGCGACGGCGACCGAGCGCGTGCGGCGGGACATCGTGCAGATGCTCGGCCTGGAGCGGCCGGCGTTCCAGGTCACGGGGTTCGACCGCCCGAACCTCTACTACGAGGTGCGTGAGCTCGGCGAGAAGGACAAGCGCGCGTGGGTCGCGCGGTACGTGCGCGAGCACGCGTCCGAGAGCGGGATCATCTACTGCGCGACGCGCCGTGCCGTGGACGAGCTCGCGACCGACCTGCAGTTCGAGCTCATGCCCGAGGGCGTGCGCGTGGGACGCTACCACGGCGGGCACGCGCCGCAGGAGCGCCACGAGAACCAAGAGGGCTTCATCCGCGACGCGATTCCCGTCATGGTGGCGACGAACGCGTTCGGTATGGGAATCGACAAGCCGAACGTCCGGTACGTGATCCATCTGAACGTGCCCGAGAGCATCGAGGCGTACTACCAGGAGGCGGGGCGCGCGGGGCGCGACGGCGACCCGGCGAGCTGCGTCCTCTTGTGGAACGGTAACGACTTTCGCCTGCGGCGCTTCCTCATCGATAGGGGCGACGCGGCGGAGGAGGCGCTCGACCCCGAGCAGCTCGAGCGCGCGCGGCGGAATCGCTACCGGCTGCTTGGGCAGATGGAGGGCTATTGCCAGACGACGGGCTGCTTGCGGGCGTACATCCTGCGGTACTTCGACGACGCCGGCGCGCTCGGCGCGGAGGGTGCGGGAGCGGAAGCTGCCGCGGGCGCCGGTGCCGCCGCGCCGCATGGCTGCGGGAACTGCTCGAACTGCCTTGCGGAGTTCGAGGCCGAGGATGTGACCGCCGCGGCGCTCGCCATCATGCGCTTCGTGGCGGCGCGGCCGGGGCGCTTCGGCAAGACCGTCATCGCGGAGGCGCTCCACGGTGCGAACAACGAGAAGCTGAGGAAGTTTCGCCTGGTAGACGCTCCAGGGTATGGCGAGCTCGCCGAGATGCCGCTCGGCCGCGTGAAGGATGTGATCGACCAGCTCGCGGGGCGGGGCTACCTGGAGGTTGCGCAGGGACAGTACCCGGTGATCGGGTTGGGGCCGCGCGCGGGCGAGGCGCTCGGCGGCGCGCCGTTCGGGGACGGCAGCGGCGAGGGTCTGCCGGACACCGCTCCGGGCTTCACCTTCACCATCAAGTGGAGGGCGTCGAAGGGCCGCTCGGGCGCGCGGGTGCGTCGGGCGGTCGACCTGCTGCGCGACGAGGCGGGCGCGCTCGCCGATGCCGGGCGCGATTGTCCGGGCGACGACGCGGAGCTCTTCGAGCGGCTGCGTGCCCTGCGTCGCTCGCTCGCGCAGGAACGCGGGGTGCCTCCGTATATCGTATGCAGCGACAAGACGCTGCGCGGGCTGTGCCGCCGCCGTCCCGCAACGCGCGAGGAGCTGCTCGACGTCCCGGGCATCGGCGAGGCCAAGGCGAGCGAGTACGGCGAGGCGTTTCTGCAGGCCATCGCTGAGTTCGAGGACGAGCAGCGCGCGGGATGAGCCGGCGGTCGCGGTCGCGTGGGTAGAATGGGAAAGTGCATGCCGAGAACGCGTGCCTGCCAAACGCTTTAGGGAGGGTTATATGTCCGTCGAGGTTTCCGCAGCTTCAATCGACTCCGCTACCGCCGCTCGCGCGGCTTGCGCCGCAGCGCAGGACAAGCCGTTCCCCCAGGACATCTTCACGGCGCCGCAGCTGCGCTGGGCGGTCGTGGGGTGCGGGGCCATCGCGAACCAGATGGCGCAGACCCTCGCGCTCGCGGGCCGGCGCATCCAGGGCGTCGCCAACCGCACCCATGAGAAGGCGGTCGCGTTCGCCGAGACCTATGGGATCCCGCGCGTGTACGCGTCGTTCGACGAGCTGTGGGCGGATACCGACATCGATGCCGTCTACATCGCCACCCCGCACAACACGCACATCACCTACCTGCGCGCGGCGCTCGCGGCGGGCAAGCACGTGCTCTGCGAGAAGGCCATCACCCTCAACGCGGCCGAGCTCGCCGAGGCGCGCGCCCTCGCGGACGCCCACGGCGTCGTCCTCATGGATGCGACCACCATCTTGCATATGCCGCTCTACCATGAGCTGCGGCGCCGCATGCTGGCGGGCGCGTTCGGCGCGTTCAACCTGGCGCAGGTGAATTTCGGCAGCTACAAGGAGTACGGCGACCTCACGAATCGTTTCTACAGCCTGCAGCTCGCGGGCGGTGCTATGCTGGACATCGGCGTGTACGCGCTTTCCATCGCGCGCCTGTTCATGGCGAGCAAGCCGGACGAGGTCGTGTCGCTCGCCAACCGCGCCGTGACGGGCGTGGACCAGACGAGCGGGTTCGTGACGCGCAATGCCGAGGGGCAGATCGGCGTCTTCTCGCTCTCGCTCCATTCGAAGCAGCCGAAGCGCGCGGTGCTGAGCTTCGACCGCTGCTACATCGAGGTGAACGAGTACCCGCGCGCCGACACGGCGACGATCGTGTGGACGGAGGGCGGTCGGCGCGAGGACGTGACGGCGGGCGAGGAGGCCTATGCGCTCGCTTACGAGGTCGCCGACCTCGAGGCTGCCGTCGCGGGCGATGCATCCAAGGCGTGGCTTCTGGAGTACGCGGCGGACGTCATGGACATCATGACGCGCCTGCGCTACGACTGGGGCGTGTACTACCCGGAGGAAGCTGAGGTCGCCGCAGCCGCGGGAGCGACGGTGGCGGGGACGGCGTAGCGGTTCAGGTGGGGCCGCGGAGCTGCCCAGCGGGGACGGCGACACCGTTCGGCGGGGCGGCGGCGCGCTTGACGTGCTCCGGCGGGCGTGAAAAGATGGAAGCTCGCGGGCGCCCGGAAAGCTGCAGCCGGGAGGTACGCCCGCTAGAGAAGGAGCCCCCATGCCCATCCGCATCCCCGACGCGCTGCCCGCGACCGCTGCCCTCGAGCGCGAGAACATCTTCGTCATGACCGAGTACCGCGCGCTGCACCAGGATATCCGTCCCCTGCGCGTGCTCATCTTGAACCTCATGCCCACGAAGATCGCCACCGAGACGCAGATTATGCGCAAGCTCTCGAACACGCCGCTGCAGATCGAGGTCGAGCTCCTGCGCACGGTGAGCCACGAGGCGACGCATGTCTCCGAGGATCACCTCGAGACGTTCTACCGCACGTTCGAGGAGGTCGAGCACGAGCACTTCGACGGCCTCATCATCACGGGCGCGCCGGTGGAGCAGCTCGACTTCGAGGATGTGGACTACTGGCCGGAGCTCCAGCGCATCATGGACTGGTCGGTCGAGAACGTGCACTCCACGCTGCATATCTGCTGGGGCGCGCAGGCGGGGCTGTACCACCATTACGGCATCAACAAGCGCGCGCTGCCCGCGAAGCTCTCCGGCGTGTACGAGCACCGGCTCGTCAAGCGCTCCTCGCCGCTCGTGCGCGGCTTCGACGACCGGTTCTACGCGGTGCATTCGCGCTACACCGAGTCGTGCCGCGAGGAGATCGAGGCGTGCCGCGAGCTCGAGGTGGTCGCGGAGTCCGACGAGGCGGGGCTGTATATCGTGAAGAGCGCGGACAGCCGGCAGTTCTTCGTGTTCGGGCACCCCGAGTACGACACGGACACTCTGCGCTTGGAGTACGAGCGCGACGTGGCACGCGGCATCGACCCCGATGTCCCGGCGCACTACTTCCCCGACGACGACCCGGCGCGCGAGCCGCTCAATATCTGGTGCAGCCAGGCGCAGCTGCTCTACACGAACTGGCTGAACTACTACGTCTACCAGACCACGCCGTATGACATCCGGCTCGCAGGCCGTCTCGCCCGCCGCCGCGCCGGCCTCGTGTGAGTCATTGGGGACGGGTTCATTTGACTCACTGACCGCAAGTACCCCAGGGGCTATGTAAAATAACCCCTGGGGTATTTTTACATCCCATTTCGTGTACAGCTTGTACACGAAATTATATAATTTCGTGTACAGCTTGTACGCGAAATTGGTTTAGGTGATGTGTATGCCGAGTCTGGTGCTCGAAAGGAAAATCGAGCAGGCCATCGAGCGATGGTTCTCGAGCGGCGACAGCAAGCCCTTGCTCATCCAGGGTGCCCGGCGGACGGGCAAGACCTTTACCATCGAGCACGTGGGGCGACGGCTCGCGGGCGATTGCTTCGTGAAGCTCGACTTCCAAACCGACCTCGCGGCTATTGAGCGCATATTCTCGGGGGCAAGCGACGACGTCGACGCGATCGTGGCGCGCATCGCCGAGTACAAGCGCGCCGACCTTGCGCCCGGGGATTCCCTGATCTTTTTCGATGAGGTGCAGCTGCACGAGAAGGCTCTCAACGCCCTCCGCTTCTTCTCGGACTCCCGGTGGCGCATCATCGCGAGCGGCAGCTTGCTCGGCGTCACGACGAAGAAACGCTCGCTGCCGTTCCCTTCCGGCGTGCGCCAGCTCACGATGACCCCGCTCGATTTCGAGGAGTTCCTTTGGGCGCAAGGGGAGCGCCGCATGGCCGATGACATTCGAGCCCATGTCGAGACGCTCGAGCCCTACATGCTCCACGAGCAGGCGCTCGGCTGGTATCGGAGGTACCTGGTGGTCGGCGGCATGCCGCTGCCCGTCCGCCGTTGGTGCGAAACGCGGAGCATGGAGGCGGTTGCAGAGGAGCAGCGCGAGATCGACGCTACGTACACGGCGGACATGACCGACCCCCAGAACGGCATCTCGGGCATCTCTGCCAAGCGAATCTGGGAGAGCCTGCCGCGCCAGCTGCTGCGCGCTTCGACCAAAAAGTTCAAGTACGCCGACGTCGTGCGCGGTGGAAGGCGCGCCCGCTTGCTTGAGCCACTCGAATGGCTGGCGGCGGCGGGCATCGTTTCCATCCACGAGCGGACGTCCGACACCCAGGCCCCGCTCACGCCGTACAACGACGAGGAAGGCAGCTTCTTCAAGGTGTATGTGGCGGACACGGGCATCATGTTCCAGAAATTTGGCATCGACCCCGCGCTCGTGCTCGATGTGGATGCGCGCGGAGCCATATCTCCGGAGTTTCGCGGCGCGCTCGCGGAAAACGCTGTCATGCAGGCGCTGCGCGCGCGTGGCATCGCGAGCTACTATTGGATGCCCGAGGGATCTGGCGCGCAAGGTGAGGTTGATTTCGTTTACCAGACCCCTCAGGCGGAAGTCATCCCCGTCGAGGTGAAGTCGGCACGGAACGTGACGGCGAAGAGCCTGCGGCGCTTGATGCGCGAGGGGAGTTCCCCGTATGCGATACGCCTATCCGAGCAGGAGTTCGGACGGACGGTCGACGCGGACGGCAACGAGCTGCGCAGCATTCCGCTCTACGCTGCCCACTGCATGTAAAATTACCCCAGGGGTATTTTTACATGACCCCTGGGGTTTCTCTACACGCAGTACGCTGTATCAATGTAAAAATACCCCTGGGGTAATTTTACATTCAGGCGAGGAGATCGACGACGTTCCAGTCGGCGTCGCTCGCCTCGATGATGCCGCGGCCGCCGAAGACGCACGCGGGCGCCTGCTCGGCGACGAGCTCGACGGCGTCGCCGAGCTCGCGCAGGCGCTCGGGCGTGGTCGCGAGCATGTCCGCGCGCAGCTGCTCGCGCCAGCCCGCCGGCCTGCCGGAGAAGTACGCCCCGTTGCGGCGCTTCGTGAGCGCGTACGGCTTCACGGGCGCGTCCTGGCCGGCGACGGTGCTCACGATGAAGCCCTCGAACGTCTCGCGGTCCGCGTCGAGTCCGCGCAGCCAGGCTCCGCTGCGCGCGATGCGCTCGATCGACGGGTCGATGGCCGGGTCGCGATAGGTGTAGAACGAGAGCTGGCGGTCGGGGATGGCGCGGAACCCGCAGCCGTACGCGCCGCCCTTCACGCGGATCTCGTTCCACAGGAAGCCGTAGGAGAGCGCGTTGGCAGCGACGCCCCAGCTGCCGTCGGTGGCCAGGCCGAGCACGCGCGGGTCGGTCGCCTTGCCCAGGTAGTACACGTCGCTCGGGATGATGAAGGCCTCGCGCCGCGGCTCGGGCATGGGCACGAAGAGCTCCTTGGCGCGCGCGGTGCGCGGCTCGAGCCCCAGGGTGCCCGCGGCCTCCCAGTAGCGCCGGTAGTCCTCGTCCGAGCCGGTGAAGCTCGCGATGGTGCCGCTCGAGGTGAAGATGCGATCGCGCAGGTCGCGCAGGGCGTCGCAAAGGGCGCCCGCGCGCTCGTCGAAGTGGTCGAGCAGGTCGCGCAGGAAGCGGTAGAAGTCCACGCCGCCCAGCTGCTCGGAGATGACCGCGGCGGGCGAGACGTAGGAAAGCGCGCGCCCGAGCGCAGCCTGGTGTCCGGCGGTGATGAAGGTTTGCTCCATGGCGATGCGCATCTGTGTGAGCACGTCGCGCATGCGCTCGGTGTCCTCGAACAGCGTCTCCGCCCACACCTCGCGCGGGATGGTCGCGAGCGCATCGATCTTCTCGGAGAGCGCGCCGGCGGAAACGAGGAGCACGGGGCGGGCGAGGCGCCAGTCCTCCTGCTGGTAGACCTCGGTGGTGAACGAGAGGAAGCCGAGGTTGGAGCCGATGTAGCTATCGAGCTCCGCGGCGGTGCGGCGCGCGGTGGGGAGCTGCTGCATCAGGCGGCAGAGCACCTTCACGTAGGGCAGCTCGACGTAGCTCACGTGGCTCAGGTCGAAGTACGTGAGCGCGTACGCCAGGCGATGCGTGGGGATGTCGTGCCGCAGGCATGGGATGGGCGCGGACTCGTCGAGCTCGGCGGGCTCGTCGGGGCGCGCGGGGCCGATGTCCGCGACGCGCAGGCGCGGCAGCTTCGCACGGTCTTCGGGCGCATCCTCCGCCTCCTGCTGGCGGCGCAGCTCCGCCACGCCATCGAGCACCTGCTGTAGGTCGGCGTCGGACATGCCCTCCTTGCGGGCGGCGAGCTCGGCGGCCTCGCCGGGGTCGGTCACGGCGTCCCCGGCGGCGGCGTCCGCGGCGTCGGCCTCGGTGGGCACGAGCTCCACGAGGGCGGCGTGGTCGGTCTCGAGCACGAGCTCGCGCAGGAGGGTCTCGAAGAAATCGCCCTCGAGCGCGTCGCGCAGCTCGGCGTAGATGTCGCCGCACGTGAGCGCGGACGTGGCGGCCTCGTCGTCGTAGAGCCACGTGGAGAGCGCGTCGCAGGCGAGCGCCACGCCGTCGGCCACGCCGTAATCGCGCTGGCGCAGGGCGTACTCGTTGTTCGAGATCACCGCTTCCAGGCGGTCGCGCGGCACGCCCTGCTCCACGAGCTCGCGGCAGGTGTCCTCGATGACGCCGCGGAACGCGCGCGCGACCTCGGGTTTGGCGTTCTGCAGGATGATCATCTCGTAGGGCTGCTGGCAGGCGGTTGAGGTGTAGCTCACCACGTTGCCGCCGAGCCCCGCCTCGATGATGGCCTTCTTCACCGGCGCCTCGTTGGACCCCAGGATCGCCTCGAAGAGCACGTCGGCGGCGATGACGCGGAACGTGTCGAGCGCCTGGCCGATGACGTAGCCCATGCCCACGAGCGCGTTCTCGGGCGTCGTGTCCATGGCGACGCGGCGGTACGCGCAGACCGTGGGCTCCTGCATGGGGAGCGGGTTCGGCGCGAGGGCTTCCGCGGGCGCTCCGGCCGCGCGCTGCTGCTCGATGCGCTCCGTGGCGGCGTACGGCTGCGAGAGGTAGCGCTCGTCCAGGAACGCGAGCTCGCGGCGGACGTCCGCGAAGTCGCCGTACAGCGTGATGTAGCTGTTGGCGAGGTTGTAGTGGCGCGCGTGCGTGTCCAGGAACTCCTCGTAGGTGAGCTGCGGGATCGCGCGCGGGTCGCCGCCCGATTCGAACGCGTAGGGGGTTTCCGGGAAGAGCGCCGCGTTCACCGCATCATCGAGCACGTTCATGGGGTCGGAGAGCGCGCCCTTCATCTCGTTGAACACCACGCCGTTGTAGCGCAGCGCGCCGTCGCGCAGGCTCCCGCCCTCGGGCACGTCGAGCTCGTAGTGCCAGCCCTCCTGTTGGAAGATGGTCGGCTTGGTGTAGATGGCCGGGTTGAGCACGGCGTCCATGTAGACGTCCATGAGGTTGAGCAGGTCCTGCTCGTTGGTGGACGCTACCGGGTAGATGGTCTTGTCCGGGTAGGTCATGGCGTTCAGGAACGTTTGCATGGAGCTCTTGATGAGGTCGACGAACGGCTCCTTCACGGGGAATTTCGCGCTGCCGCAGAGCACTGAGTGCTCGAGGATGTGGAACACGCCCGTGCTGTTCGCCGGGGGTGTCTTGAAGGCGATGGCGAAGGCCTTGTTCTCGTCCTCGCAGGCGAGGTAGAGCAGGCGCGCCCCCGAGGCCTCGTGGCGCAGCACGTAGGCGTCGGCGTCGAGCTCGTCGATGGTTTGCGTGCGCTCGACGGCGAACCCGCAGGTGGTGCTTCCGGGGACGAGCGCCTCGCGGGCGCTTGCGCGGGCGGACGGCGTGGAGGGGGCGGACGGTGCGGCTTCGGGCGCGCGGGTGGTGCTCATACGGCTCCTTTTCGTTGGGCGGATAGTCTGAGCCTTGTTATACCCGCTTGTCCGTGGCCGGGGTGCGGGAATCTGTGGGGGTGTTGGCGGCACGGGCGGAGGGGGGATGGTCGGGCGCGCCGGGGGTGCGACTGTGATGCTTCAGGGGTGCGCCGGGGGCGTGGCCGGGGAGCTTCAGGGGCGCGCTGGGGGAGCGCCGGATCGCGGCTGAAGCGCACCGGGGACTCCGCCGCCGGAACCCGCCCGCCGCACCGCGCCGCCGCTGCCGGAACCCGCCCGCCGCACCGCGCCCGCCGCGAAAGTGTGGTGAGATTGTGAGCCGACGCCCGCCCGCCGCAGCGGCGAGCGCCGCGCGCGTCCGTTTCCCAAGGGCGTGCTCCGGCGGGATAAAGCGCAGGGCGAAACGCGCGCCAATCTTTCAAAATCAGCCTTTCTACCTGCTGCTTCATACGGTACCGTGAGAACAGGCCGACACGCGTGCAGGTGTCGGAGGCATGTGGAAGGGGGCGCGCCGTGGCGCTTGAGGCAGATCACATTCTCGACCGCGAACTCGTGGAGACGGGGTACGGGGCCGACGCCATGTCGCGTCTGAGGCGCCGCCGCAAGCGCGAGCGCGCGAACGCCGCGGGCGAGCGCCGGGCCGTGTCGGGCGTGCTCGCAACGCTCTTCGGCGGGCTCTTCTGGGGCTTCTCGGGCACGTGCGCGGACTTCCTCTTCGAGAACTACGCGGTCGACACGCTGTGGCTCGCGTGCATGCGCCAGCTCGTGTCGGGCGGCATCTTCCTCGTGGTGATCCTGCTCACCCAGCGCAAGCAGCTGTTCGCGCTGCTGCGCAACCCCCACGATATGCTTGTGCTCGCGATGTTCGCGGCGTCGGGCGTGCTGCTCAACCAGCTCGGCTACCTCATGACGATCCGCCTCACCAACGCGGGCACGGCGACCGTCCTGCAGTGCCTGCAGCTCATCATCATCATGGTGTACGCGTGCCTGACGACGCATCGCGCCCCGCGCCGCCGCGAGCTTATGGGCGTGGTGCTCGCGCTCGTGGGAACCTATCTGCTCGCGACGGGTGGCAACCCCTCTAACCTGGCAATTCCCTTCGAGGGGCTCGTCGTGGGCCTGCTCTCCGCGGTGGGAGCCGCGTGCATGTCCATCATCCCCGCGCGCCTGCTGCGCGAGTACGGCGCGTCGGTGGTCACCGGCATGGGCATGCTGCTCTCGGGCATCGTGACGAGCGCGTTCATCCAGCCGTGGGCGCACATGCCCGCGCTCGACGGCCTGGGATGGGGCGCGTTCATCGTGCTCGCGGCCGTGGGTTCGTGTTTGGCGTACTCGCTGTACATGCAGGGCGTGAAGGACATCGGCTCCATGCGCGCGAGCCTCATCGGTACCATCGAGCCGGTCTCCGCTGCTGTGACGAGCGCGCTCGTGCTGGGCACGGTCTTCACCGGCACCGACATCGCCGGCTTCGTCGCGATCATCGTGATGGTGTTCCTCACGGTGTAGGAACAAAGTGAGCGAAACGAGCGTTTTATAGGCACCCCCGGAAGTAGCACGGGGTCACCTGCCAACAAAAGCGCAGGTAACAGCGCCGCCACTTCGTCGGCTACTTGACCTACCCCCTATAAACCGTTCATTTCGTTCACTTTGTTCTGCAAGTATCCAGTTGCCCGTCAAACGCAGCCACGGTGAGCCAGAGCTTTGCAGTTTGCGCTGCGTTTCGCGCCTACGCTCCCGCAAGACCCAGCTCTTCGAGGCCCTTCTGCGTAAGCTTGTAAATCGGCGGTCGCTGTGACACCCGCCCCATAAGGCCGTGAGCATCGCTCAAGGAGGTGAGGGCTTTCCTCGCCGTAGGTGTCGATACGCCCAGGTAGCTGGTAAGATCGGCGAGCTTGGTCTCTTGGAACGCACTGTAGAGCTGCATCTGCGCCGCGTAGTACAAGGTACTGCATTCGCGAGATGAAAGTTTGCCCTCGAGTATGTTGAGCCGCTCGTTGAGGGTGTCGAGTGCGCTGCGCTTTTCCTCCAAATCTGCGATGAGCTGCTCCTGCGCGGACTCAACGAGGTCGAGCAAGGCTAGGACGAAATGCGTTCCTTCGGCATGGTTGAGCCTGCGCTCGGTTACGTCGAACGCCTTGTAATATGCGGCTTTGTTCTCGGCTATGACGCGCGAAAGCGAGAGCACGGTGGGTTGTGACAGCGGGCTGCTGAGATGCAATGCGAGCAGGTACCTGCCGGTCCTTCCATTGCCGTCGTAGAAGGGATGTATGTATCCGAAGAGGAAGTGACAAAGCAGGGCGCTATACAACTCGGGCATCTCCTCGTCGCGCGCGAGCTTAAGCCACTGGGTCATCATTCGCTCGATTTCCGATTCGGGCGTCACACCGCGATGTATGGTTCGGCCGCGCTCGTCCTCAATCACGACAGACCCGGTACGGAATAGGGTCGCGCCCGGCAGGTCGGCAGGATCGATGGCATCTGCAACGACGGAGTCGTAGATGGCGCGAATGTCCTCAAGCGTACTCGGTGAGGCGGCATCATCGGTAAGGTTTAGATAGAGACGGGCCATCTCGACGAACGGCGTATGCGCGGTTTTCCGCCCTGCTTTCTGTGTGTGCGCGCCAGTTTGGGCGCGATCGAGGGCAATCTCGATTTCTCGTCGCGTGCTGTGGACGCCCTCCATCTCGTTGCTGTATACGACCTCGTCGAGGATGAGCGCGCGAATGTAAGCGCCGAGCGCGATGGGGGGAAGGGCGCGCCACAGCGCCGATACCCTGCGCTCGCGGCGAAGCGTCCGCTCGGTTGCGTGCGAAAGCTCTCGGGGAACGGCGAGGAATAGTTCACCGTGTTCGAGTTGAATACCCGTGCGGAACGTCGATTCGTTCTGCAGGCGGGTTTGGTAACGCTGCTCGTGAGTTGAGAAGCGGTCTGAAGAGGAGTCTGCGTAGAAGAGCTTCTCCAGTGTCGGATACGACATAGCATCCTCCAGAAAAAAGAGCCAGTTTTTTTACAGCGCTTTGAATGCTATCAGGTATTAGAAAAATAAGTGCTTATCTTTTCGATAAGAAACTTGAATACTTATTAAAAGAAAAAATCAGCGATATTTTATTGATAATTGAAGCCAGGCATGTGTATCAGAAAGAAACAGTTCAATGCAGTTGGGCTCCGCTGCGATCGCCATCGCGGCGCTTCCGAACACAAACGAAGCGAAA
>NZ_CAPF01000054.1:0-20399 GCF_000321165.1 Enorma timonensis | reverse complement strand
CCAGGGAGCTCGCCGGAGGCCATCCGCTTCGAGGCGGAGGCGCGGGCGCACGCGGCCGAGACGGCCCGGCTCGCGGTGGTGGCGCAGCTGCGCACGCTCGTCGAGCGCCGGCGCGCCATGGCGGGCATGGCGGTCGTCGCCGCGGCGGTGACGCTGCTCTTCTCCCGCGCCCGCGGGACGCTCGGCATGCTCGCGGTCTCGGTGGCATCCATGCTCACGGTGTGGGGCATCGTGGACGTGGTCATGCTGTCCGGCCAGGTGTCGGTGCTGCGGAAGCGCAACGCGGAGCTCGTGCGCCTGCGCGATGCGGCGCGGCGTGTGGCGCAGGAGGCCGCGCGGCTCTAGGGCAGGCCCCAGCGTCACAGCAGCCCGGCACGACGCGCGGGGTTTGCAGGCCGCCGGCGCTGCGGCGCCGCGATTCGCCGTTTCAAGGCCGTTTCGATATACTCGCTTCAGACGAAGGCGATGGGGGCGATTGACGATGCCTATGGATTCTCACGATGCGCGGGATGCGGCCACGGGGGCGGTCTCGCCCGAACTCGACGCGATGGTCTGCGATGTGATCGGCTACATGCTCGACGAGCTCGCGGAGGGGCGCGACCCCGGCGTGCTCGCATGCGCCGAGGACGCCGGCCAGGGGCGCATCGAGGCGGCGTTCGCCGAGGACGGCATGGATGCCTGCCTCGAGGCGGCGCAGGCGCTCATCAAGGAGAACGCGCGCGGCAACCGCGACGAGGGGCTCGGCCACATCGAGCGCTACGCCATCGCGTACGCGGGCGCCGTCCGCCTGGAGAGCTGCTACCAGGATGCCGTGCTCGTGAGCTTCTATGAGCGCGGCCTTGTGGACGAGGAAGGCGCTCCGGTGGGCTATTCGGCCTATGTTGCCTACGAGAACGCCGGCGCCGGCGATGAATTTGTATGGAGCGACCCCGCGCCCGCGGGAGAAGAGCCGCCGCTCATCTAGAAATCGTTTACAATTTCTAACGTTTGCGCTAGGAGATGCTCCGAGCTCGGCGCCCTGTCGTCCATCAGCCCATAAGCTTCTCGCCGCGCATTCCACTTGCATCATGTTCGAGCATGTCGGTTCGGGAACCGCCCCGTCTGCGCGCGACTTGTGAGCGCAGCGAATGGAGCGCGCAGACGGGGCGGTTCCCGAACCGGCTTTTACGGTAGAACCAGAGCCAAGGAGCTGCACTATGCGCGTCGAGAATCTGAGAAACATCGCCATCATCGCCCACGTCGACCACGGCAAGACCACGCTCGTGGACAAGCTGCTGCGCGCGACGGACGCCTTCCGCGCGAACCAGCAGGTCGAGGACCGCGTGCTGGACTCCAACGACCAGGAGCGCGAGCGTGGCATCACCATCCTCGCCAAGAACTGCTCGATCGAGTACAAGGGCGTCAAGATTAACATCATCGACACCCCCGGCCACGCCGACTTCGGCGGCGAGGTGGAGCGCGTGCTCAAGATGGCCGACGGGGCGCTGCTGCTCGTGGACGCCTTCGAGGGCCCCATGCCGCAGACGCGCTTCGTGCTGCGCCACGCCATCGACACCGGCCTCAAGATCATGATCGTGCTCAACAAGATCGACCGCCCGGGCGCCGACCCCGACCGCGCCTACAACGACTGCCTCGACCTTATGGCCGACCTCGGCGCCACCGACGAGCAGCTCGACTTCGCCATGGAGCACGTGGTGTACGCGAGCGCGGTGAACGGCTACGCGCGCCTCGACCCGGCGGCCGACGGCGACGACATGTACCCGCTGCTCGACATGATCATCCACGAGATGCCCGCGCCCGAGGTCGACGAGACCGCGCCGCTCGCCATGCAGTGCATGACCATCGACCACTCGAGCTACGTGGGTCGCATCGGCATCGGCCGCGTGTTCTCGGGCACCATCCACGACGGCGACCAGATCCTCGTGGTGAAGAACGACGGTTCGAGCTCCACCGCCACGGTGAAGCAGCTCTACACCTTCGACTACCTCGGCCGCACCGAGTGCACCGAGGTGCAGGCGGGCGACATCGCCGCCGTGGTGGGCATCGACCGCACGGACATCGGCGACGTGTACACCGACCCGGAGCACCCCGTGCACCTCGATCCCATCGAGATCGACCCGCCCACGCTCTCCGTCGTGTTCGAGGCCTCGACCTCGCCGCTCGTCGGCCGCGACGGCGACATCGTGGGCGCGCGCCAGCTCAAGGAGCGCCTGGAGCGCGAGGGCGAGAACAACGTGACCATGCGCATCGAGGAGCTCGAGGACAAGAGCGGCGTGGAGGTTTCCGGCCGCGGCATCCTGCACCTCTCCGTGCTCATGGAGACCATGCGCCGCGAGGGCTACGAGTTCCAGGTGGGCCGCCCGCGCGTGCTCATCAAGACCGACGAGCACGGCAACAAGCTCGAGCCCGTCGAGCAGGCCGTGGTGGAGTGCCCGGATGAGTACTCCGGCAAGGTCATCGAGGTCTTCGGCAACGCTGGCGGCACCATGGTGAGCATGCACGCGGGCAGCACCGTCACGCACCTGGAGTTCCGCATCCCCACGCGCGGCGTCATGGGCCTCAAGAACCGCATCCTGAACGTCTCCCACGGCGAGGCCGTGTTCTACCACACGTTCCTGGAGTACGGCCCCTATGCGGGCGAGCTCGGCGGTCGCAACAACGGCGCCATGATCTCCATGACCACCGAGAAGGCCGTGGCCTACGCGCTCGGCACGCTGCAGGAGCGCGGCCAGCTCTTCGTGGAGCCGGGCACCGAGTGCTATGAGGGCATGATCGTGGGCGAGCGCAGCAAGCCGGGCGACATGGTGGTGAACGTGGCGCGCACGAAGAACCTGGGCAACCAGCGCTCCTCCACCGCCGACATCGCCGTGCAGCTCACGCCGCCGCGCACATTCACGCTCGAGGAGGCGCTCGAGTACATCACCGACGACGAGCTCGTCGAGGTCACGCCGAAGAACATCCGCCTGCGCAAGCGCATCCTGAACGCGACCGACCGCAAGAAGGCGGCCGTGCGCGCGGGCCTCGTGAAAAAGTAGGACACGGGAACAGAGGCGGCGCGGCCGGCGCGCTGCCGTATGCGATAGGGGATGGGCGCTCCACGGGGCGCTCGTCCCTTTTTTTGTTGAGCTGAGGCTGGGCTCGAGCGCGGGCAGGTCTCGCGGGCGGCTACACGTCGATGCGGCGCTGGGCGCGCTTGCGGCGGCTGCGGGCGATGCGGGAGAGCGCCTCGCTGCGGCGCTCCTGCTCGCGGCGCTCCTCGATGTCGGCGAGGGTGCGCTCGCGCCGCTCGGCGAGCGCGTCGGGCGAGCGGCCCGTGCTGCCGCGCCGTGCGGGGGCGCCTCCGCCCTCGGCCGAGCGCCGGCGCCGCGGCACCACGCGGGCGAGGTTGACCTCGGTGGGGGTCTGGATGTTGTAGTGGAGCGACGCCCAGCGCAGCACCATGGCGACGGCGGTGCCGGCCACAAGGGCGATCATGCTGTTCACGCCGAGCGCCTCGACGAGCAGGATGTAGGCGCCGGCGCCGGCGATGGCGCAGATGGCGTAGAAGTTGCTGCGTTGGAAGATGCCTGGGGTCTCCGCGAGGCAGATGTCGCGGAGCATCCCGCCGCCGACGGCCGTGAAGAAGCCCATCATGATGCAGACCGTGGGCTCGAAACCGTAGGCGTGCGCCTTGTCCGCGCCCAGCACGGCGTAGAGGCCCACGGCGAAGATGTCGAGCACCGCGATGAGGCGGTTCTGGTTCTCGATGATCATGGGGAAGACGAACACCACCGTCGCGGCGATGAGCGCGACGGGGATGGCGAGCGGCTGCTTCAGGATGTAGACGTCGCCCACCTGCAGGATGATGTCGCGCAGCAGGCCGCCGCCGAGGCCCACGAGCAGGGCGAGCCACAGCGCGCCCACGTAATCGAGCTTGTGCTGGCGCGCCGAGAGCACGCCCGTGGTCGCGGATACCACGACGACGAACATCTCGATGCCGATGGGGATGGTCGCCGGCTGGGCGAGCGAGCCGCCCGCGCTGGAGGCGGCGGCGATGACGGGGAGCTGTGTGGCGAGCGCTTCGGGCATCTGCGATCCTTTCCAGGGGCGGTGCGGGGCACCGCGCACCAGTATGACAGGGGCCGCGCCATCGCTGCCACATGTGCACATAAAATAGACGTTTGCAATATGGGGGAGATACGGTACAATTTCGTGTGCTAACAACGGAGAGTTGTCCGAGTGGCCGAAGGAGCACGATTGGAAATCGTGTAGGCGTCAAAAGCGTCTCCAGGGTTCAAATCCCTGACTCTCCGCCAGTTGCTTTCCCCGGCGCGCCCTCACCCTGGGCGCGCCGATGCACCCCATGCGGAGGGGTGGCAGAGTGGTTGAATGCGGCGGTCTCGAAAACCGTTTATCCGGTAACCCCGGGTACGAGGGTTCGAATCCCTCCTCCTCCGCCAGCAGATCGTGAAGCCCGTTGCCCGTGCGGCAGCGGGCTTTTTTGCATTTCGGGCGGCTTGCGGCGCCGCGGGGGCGCGCCCTCGTGGAATCGGCGTGGTGATTTCGCTCGAGTGGGCCTTACTGGTATGGCCGGTTGCGCGCGATGCGTCGCGTGCCATCTGGGCGGACGCGGGCGTGCCAGATCGGGGGCAAGGTTCCTGCCAGGCCCGTGCAAGGTTCGCTGGGAAATCTGTCGGGATGGCATGAGATGCTTGCGGTGCATGGAAGGGGCGCGGGGAGCCGCTCCCGCCCGGCGCAGCCCGAGGGGGAGGCGCGACCTGCGGGCATTTGTGAAACTCATGAGGTGGTAGCTGCGCCTTCTTGAGATTCGCCGGGCAAGCGGCTATAGTAGCTGAGTCCTTTCCTGCTTCGGGCGCACCTTCACGACCCGAAGCCGTTTGTCCAGAGGAGGTGACCACATGAAGGCCTATGAACTGCTGTTCTTCGTCAACCCTTCCCTCGACCCCGAGACCCGTCTCGCGGTGATGAAGCGTATCGACAACACGATCGCCGAGGCGAACGGCAAGGTTGACAACGTTGAGGAGTGGGGCAAGCGCAAGCTCGCTTACGAGATCAACAACCTCACCGAAGGTGACTACACCCTCATCAACTTCCATGCAGATTCCGCGTCGATCGCCGAGCTCGATCGCGTTCTCCGCATCACCGATGCGGTGGAGCGCCACATGATCGTCCGTCGTGACGACAAGGAGTAGATCCGTATGGAAGGGGCGCGCCACCATGCGGACGGCCTGGCCGCCGCGCGCGTCCCGAAACATGAGAGGTAGTGAGCACGTATGAGCATCAACCGAGTGAATATCTCCGGCAACCTCACCCGAGACCCGGAACTGCGCATGACGAGCGGCGGCACGCAGGTGCTCTCGTTCGGCGTGGCGGTGAACGACCGTCGCCGCAACCCGCAGACCGGCGAATGGGAGGATTACCCCAACTTCGTGGACTGCACCATGTTCGGCGCGCGCGCGGAGGCGGTGAGCCGCTACCTCAGCAAGGGATCCAAGGTCGCCATCGAGGGCAAGCTGCGCTACAGCTCGTGGGAGCGCGACGGCCAGCGTCGCAGCAAGCTCGAGGTCATCGTCGATGAGATCGAGTTCATGAGCCGCTCCAACCAGGGTGACGGCGGGTATGCCCACGCGCCCCAGCAGGCTTCCCATGGCTACGCGCCGCAGCCCCAGCCCCGACCCCAGGCTCCCGTCCAGACCCCGCCGGCAGCGGATTTCTTCGATCAGGATATCCCGTTCTAGGCGGGCTGGCTTGCACGAACGCACGGAGGCGTGAGCCCCCGTGTCACACGAAAGGTATTTTGACATGGCTAATGATTACTCAGCACGTCAGCCGCGTCGTAAGTACTGCCAGTTCTGCAAGGAGAACACCGAGTACATCGATTACAAGGATACTCAGCTTCTCCGTAAGTACATGACCGACCGCGGCAAGATCAAGCCGCGTCGCGTCACTGGCGCTTGCACGCAACACCAGCATGACATCGCGAACGCCATCAAGCGCGCTCGCGAGATGGCGCTTCTGCCGTATGCGGTTCCCGTGGTTTCCTCCCGCGGCGGCCGCAACCGCGACTAGCAGCCGGCTCTTCGCTTCATGATGACACCCGGCGAGCGACATGACGTGACGGGAACCGACCTGGTTCCGGCCGCCACCCGCCCCGACGGTTCCCGCTCGGGACTGCTCTGGTACGTGGGCGTGGCCGCTTCCGTCGCCATCATGGCGCGCTACCCCATGCTCGGGCTTCCGTGCCTGGCGATGGGGCTGCGGACGCAGGCGGAGCGCTTCGGGCTCAAGGGCTTCGGATGCTCCATCGGCATCGCGTGCGGCGTGCTCGCCGCCTGGTGCCTCGCGTTCGGGCTCGAGAGCATGGTGTA
Organism: Enorma timonensis; assembly: GCF_000321165.1. NCBI lineage: Bacteria > Bacillati > Actinomycetota > Coriobacteriia > Coriobacteriales > Coriobacteriaceae > Enorma > Enorma timonensis. The sequence continues at coordinate 14,031 of NZ_CAPF01000054.1, read as the reverse complement.
CGCCGCCACCCTCACGGGGGTGTGCATCGCCGTTTCCGGCCTCATGTGGAAGCGGCGGGCGAGCGTCCTCGCCATCTCGCTCGTGGTTGTGGCCTGCGCCGCCGTGTCGATGGGAATCGACGCGGTGTCGCTTGCCCGCGCGGGCTACGGGCTCGCCGAGGCGATGTGCGCGATGCTCGCGGAAGCGGCGCGCGCATATACGGGAGGCGGGATCGAGGCCGAGCTCACGCTCACGGCCCTCGAGCCCGTGTTCGAGAGCATCTGGCCGATCGTCTACGTCACCACGGCGCTCGTGAACGTCGGGGCGGCGGGCTTGGGCTCGATGCTGGGCGGCATCTCGCCCGTGCGGCCGGGATCGCGCCCGTCCCCTGCGGATGCGCGCGGGCACATCCCGCAGCCCTCCTCGTTCGACGCGCCCCTGTGGGCGGTGGGGCTCCTCGTCCTCGCGGTGCTCGGCATCGCGGCGTCGACGCTCTCGTTCCCCTCTGCGGGGATCGTCCGGACGGCCTCGTGGACGCTGCTCCTGAGCGTGAGGTACATCTTCACGATCCAGGGGCTCGCCGTCGTCCTCGCGCTTCTCGCGCGCTGGCGCACCGGGTGCTTCCTGCGCGTGGTCGTCATCATGTTCGCGATCTCGCTCGAGACGATGTTCGTCTTGAGCATCATCGGCCTCGTCGACGTGTGGGCCAATTTCCGCAAGCTACCGCGGGATGGCGCGCACGCAGGGGCCCAAGCGTAAATGTGCGCCGCTCCGGCGGCGTGTAGGTTAGGAGATCTCATGAAAGTCATTCTTCTTGGTGAGATCAAGGGCAAGGGTGGCGAGGGCGACATCGTCGATGTCGCTCAGGGCTATGCCGAGAACTACCTCTTCCCGAAGAAGCTCGCCGTTGCGGCGACGAAGGGCGAGCTGAAGCAGCTCGAGCAGCGCCGCAACAACATCGCGAAGCGCGAGGAGAAGCGCCTCGCCGATGCCAACGCGCTCAAGGCGGCGCTCGATGGCCAGCAGGTCACCGTCGACGTCAAGGTGGGCGACGAGGGCATCCTGTTCGGCTCGGTGACCGCCGCCATGGTCGCCGACGCCATCAAGGCCCAGCTCGGCATCGACATCGACCGCAAGCGCGTGGAGCTCGGCAAGCCCATCAAGGTTGCCGGCGCCCACACCGTGCCCGTCTCGCTGTACCGCGACATCCGCGCTGAGGTCGTCGTGCTCGTCGGCGTGACCGCGGAGGAGGCGGCCGAGGAGGCTGCTGAGGAGATCGTCGAGGAGGCCGCCGAGGCGGTTGCCGCCGAGGAGATCATCGAGGAAGTCGTCGAGGAGGCCGTCGAGGCCGCTGAGTAGCGCTTCCGCCCATCTCATCGCATTGAGTGAAGGCCCGTGCCCTCGGGGGTGCGGGCCTTCTTCATGTAAAAATACCCCAGGGGTAATTTGACGTGTAAAAATACCCCTGGGGTGTTTTTACATCTGCCGGGGGCGTGGGGGAGAGCGATGCGCGGCGCGCGAGGCGGTGCAAAGTTAAAGCTCATCTTGAAAGTTATGCTTGACAAATCGAGTGCTGAAGAAATCCACAGGTAGCATGTGGAGTACGTGAAAAACCGTCCCCGTCGGGCGCGCCAAAGCCGTCGCGATGAGCTCCCTGAGCGCATGATGCATAGCCCCGTTTTCCTGCGCAATGAATAAGATAGGAGCAAATACCTGCGGTTTCACGAAATGCACAAATCTATATATCAAGAATACTGGTAAAAGAATCATGCAAAATGAATAGTACCAGTTAAGGCGTGGTGGTGTGGAAAACGAGTACCAGCGGCGGCTTCACATTGTGGAAAGTGTGGAAAACTCCCGTTTACGCAGAAGCGCGGCGCGCGGTTATGAACAGGCGCCTGTGGAAAGAAATTGACCTGCTGCGACCCCTAATCTGGGCATCCTCCGCACGTGGATGCACTAAGATGATGCTCCCAGAGCAAAGTCCCCGCATCCGGCCGGGGCAGGTCGGCGAATGAAAGGAACGCGCGTGACGCCGAACGATTTCGTCCCCGAAGCCATCGATCGCGGTGCGCGCCAGGGCCTTCCCAATAACTCCGAGGCGGAGGCGAACGTCCTCTCCGCCATGCTCCTGTCGCCCGACGTGGTGGACGACGCCATCTCCGAGCTCCGCATCGACGACTTCTATCGTCCCGCGCACCGCGAGCTCTTCAACGTGATGGTCTCCATGAACGAGCGCGGCATCCCCATCGACTCCATCTCGGTGGTGGACCACCTCGCGTCCGAGAACAAGCTCGCCGCCGTGGGCGGGGAGGCCTACATCCTGGAGCTCGTGGGCAACACGATCCCCCTGGCGAACTGGGAGCACCATGCCGAGATCGTCCGGCGCGACTCCCTGCTGCGCGAGCTCATCAAGGCCTCCGACCAGATCAGCCGGCTCGCCTACGACGCCCCGCTCGACGCGAAGGAAGCGGTCGAGCAGGCCGAGGGGCTCATCCTCAAGATCACCGACCGCGAGGTCTCGAACGCCTACCGCACGCTCACCGACTTCATGATCGAGGCCTACGACGAGGCGGCTGAGGTCGCGGCGGCCGGTGGCCAGGCGCACGGCGTCGCCACGGGCTACCCGAGCCTCGACCGCCTGCTGCTGGGCCTGCGCGAGGGCCAGCTCGTCATCCTGGGCGCGCGCCCGGCGGTCGGTAAGACCTCCTTCGCGCTCAACCTCGCGCTCAACGCCGCGGCCGACGGCTACACGGTGGGCTTCTTCTCGCTCGAGATGTCGGGCAAGGAAATCGCCCAGCGCCTCATCTGCGCGCATGCCATGGTTTCCATCTCCGATTTCCGCACCGGCCGCATCGAGCCGGCGCAGTGGGCGAACATCACCGAGGCCACCCAGGAGCTCGCCAAGCTCGACATCCTCATCGACGACACCCCCGGCACCACGGTGACGGAGATTCGCGCGAAGGCGCGCCGCATGCTCCACAACAAGGAGAAGTCGCTCATCATCCTGGACTACCTGCAGCTCGTGAGCCCGCCGGCCGGCCGCCGCGCCGAGAACCGCTCCGTCGAGGTGTCGGAGATGAGCCGCGCCCTCAAGATCTTGGCGAAGGAGCTCGGCGTGCCGGTCATCGCGCTCTCGCAGCTCAGCCGTGCCGTGGAGAGCCGTACCGGCAAGCGCCCGCAGCTCTCCGACCTGCGCGAATCGGGCTCGATTGAGCAGGACGCCGACATCGTGCTCTTCCTCGACCGCTCCTCCGACGAGCAGGAGGCCTCGCGCGACGACCGGCCGGATCTGGGCGTGACGCGCGTGATCGTGGCGAAGAACCGCTCCGGCCCGGTGGGCGACGTGGACCTGGCCTTCGTGCCCGCGTCGACGAAGTTCTACGAGCTCGACGGGATCCACGGGGAAGGGTAGCGCACCGGCAGGGCGTTCCGCGGATCGCCTGCGCGACGCCCGCCGCCCGCCGGCTATGGCAGCCGCCCCGTCACCCGCTATGTATCATTCGCGATCGGGGCGTGGCCGTCGCGCGATGCGGATATAATGGAACCTGTTGTGTTGTGCGCCCGGTGCGCCGGGTACGGGGAGCTCGTTTGGGGGCCTCCCTGCGTGTGAGGAGTAGTTCATGGGCTCGACAGTGCTGGTGGGAACCCAGTGGGGCGACGAGGGCAAGGGCAAGATCTGTGACCTGATCGCCCGCGACTTCGATTGCGTCGTGCGCTACCAGGGCGGCAACAATGCCGGCCATACCATCGTGGTGGGCGACCGCACCTACGGCCTGCACCAGGTGCCCTCGGGCATCATGTACCCGGAGTGCATCTCGGTCATCGGCAACGGCTGCGTGGTGAACCCCAAGGTCCTGCTCGAGGAGATCGACATGTTCGAGGCGGACGGCATCTCCACCGCCAACCTCAAGGTGTCCGGCAACGCGCACATCATCATGCCGTACCACATGGACCTGGACGGCGCCTTCGAGCAGCTGCTCGGCGACCACAATATCGGCACCACGAAGCGCGGCATCGGCCCCTGCTACCAGGACAAGATGGCGCGCATCGGCCTGCGCATGCAGGACATGCTCGACGAGGGCGTGTTCCGCGAGAAGCTCGCCCGCGCGCTCGACCGCGTGAACCCGCAGCTCGAGAAGATCTTCGGCATGCCCACCTACACCGTGGAGCAGATCTGCGCCGAGTACCTTCCCATGGCGGAGCGCCTGCGCCCCTACATCTGCGAGAGCTCGCGCATGCTCAACGACCTCATCGACGAGGGCAAGTCCATCCTGTTCGAGGGCGCGCAGGCCACGCTCCTCGACATCGACCACGGCACGTACCCCTACGTCACGTCCTCCAACTGCACTGCCGGCGGCGCCGTGACCGGCTCCGGCGTGGGCATGAAGCACATCGACCGCGTGCTGGGCATCATGAAGGCCTACATCACACGCGTGGGGTCCGGCCCCATGCCCACGGAGCTCGACTACACCCAGGGCCCGGGTAAGGAGCTCACCGAGGGCGGCCACGAGTACGGCGTCACGACCGGTCGCCGTCGCCGCTGCGGCTGGTTCGACGGCCCCATCGCCAACTACGCCGCGCGCGTGAACGGCCTCACGCACATCGCACTTACCAAGCTCGACGTGCTCTCGGCGTTCGACACCATCCCCGTGTGCGTGGCCTACGACTGCGACGGCGAGCGCTACACCACCGTGCCCGAGCATGAGTGTGCGTTCGCGAGCGCCGTGCCCGTGTACGAGGAGCTGCCGGGCTGGAAGTGCGACATCTCCGCGTGCCGCACGTTCGAGGAGCTGCCGAAGAACGCACAGGACTACGTGGCGCGGCTCGAGGAGCTCGCCCACACGCCCATCGCGTTCGTCTCGGTGGGCCCCGACCGCGAGCAGACCATCAACCGCTCGTGGCACTAGGCGTCCCGCCGCGCGCCGCGGGTCGAGCGAAGGATACGCGTTCCAAGGAGTGAGCATGAGCAAGTTCGCCATCGTGTTGGATAGCGCCGCCGACCTCCCGGCGAGCCTCGTGGAGAAGTACGACCTGCACGTCGTGCCGCTCCATGTGACGTTCGGGACGACGGAGTACTCCGACGGCGTGGACATCCAGATCGGCGAGTTCCTGGACCGGCTCGAGACCGTCTCGGAGCTGCCCATCACCTCGCAGCCCGCGCCGGCCGACTTCATCAACGTCTACAACGCGCTCGCCGACGAGGGCTACACCGAGATCCTCTCGATCCACCTCTCCGCGGCGCTCTCCGGAACCTACGAGTGCGCGCGCACCGTGGCCGCCGCAGTGGCCGAGGAGCGCGGCATCCGCATCGAGGCGATCGACTCGCGCTCGGCGACGGTGGGCCAGGGCGCGATGGTGCTTGAGGCGGCGTGCATCGCGCAGGCCGGTGGCACCATGGACGAGGCCATCGAGCGCGTGAAGAACGTGCGCCGCACGCACAAGATCTACTTCATCCCCGATTCCCTCACCAACCTCGTGAAGGGCGGTCGCGCGAGCAAGTTCCAGGGGCTCGCGACCTCGGTGCTCAACCTGAAGATCGTCGTGTCGCTCACCGAGACGGGTGCCATCGAGGTGCTCCACAAGGCGAAGGGCATGAAGAACGCCGTGAACTACATCGTGAAGCTCATGGCGGAGCGCACGCGCGAGGTCGGCCCCTCGGTGTACTACAAGCTGCACACCAAGGCGTACAAGGCGCTCGAATACATGGACCGCGCGCTCGAGACGGTCGACGCGCCGGTGCGCTTCCTCACGGTGGCGACGATCGGCCCCACGATCGCGACGCACGTGGGCCTGCACGCCGTGGGGCTCTTCACCTACCCCGAGGAGTACCACAACCCCGAGCTCGACGACATCGCCGAGTACCTGACCCCAGAATTCTGATGCATGAGGACGGGCACCCTACGAAGCGGTGCCCGTTTCTGTCGCGCTCGCTAAGGAGGAACCATGACCGAGACCACCCAGACCATCGACATCCTGCTCTTGGGGGGCGGCGGCCGTGAGCACGCGCTCGCGATGAAGCTCGCCGAATCGCCGCGCTGCGGGACGCTCTACATCGCGCCGGGCAACGGCGGCACCGCCCAGGTGGGCGAGAACGTGGCGATCGCCGAGGACGACCCGCAGGCCGTGGCGGACTTCGCGCGCGGCGCGGGCGTGGGCCTCGTGGTCGTGGGGCCGGAGGCGCCGCTCGTGGCGGGCGTCGCGGACGCGGTGCGCGCGGCGGGCATCCCCTGCTTCGGCCCGGGGGCCGCGGGCGCGCAGATGGAGGGCTCGAAGAAGTTCTCCAAGGAGCTCATGGAGCGCGCGGGCATCCCCACGGCGGCGTACGGCTCGTTCACCGACGAGGAGTCCGCGCTCGCGTACGTGCGCGCGCAGGGGGCGCCCATCGTCGTGAAGGCCGACGGCCTCGCGGCGGGCAAGGGCGTCATCGTGGCGGAGACCCTCGAGGAGGCCGAGGAAGCGGTGCGCGAGTGCTTCTCGGGCGCGTTCGGCGCGGCCGGCTCGACGGTGGTCGTGGAGGAGTGCCTCACCGGCCCGGAGTGCTCGCTGCTGGCGTTCACCGACGGCAAGACCGTGCGCCCCATGGCGACGGCGCAGGACCACAAGCGCGCGCTCGAGGGCGATATGGGCCCCAACACGGGCGGCATGGGCGTCTACAGCCCCGTGCCCATCGTGACCGAGGACGAGCTCGCGGCGATGAAGCAGGTCATGGTCGACGCCGTGGCCGAGCTCGCGGCCGAGGGCATCGACTACCGCGGCTGCCTGTACGGCGGCTTCATGCTCACGCCGGAGGGGCCGAAGGTGCTCGAGTTCAACGCGCGCTTCGGCGACCCGGAGACGCAGGTCATCCTGCCGCGCCTCGAGAACGACCTGGTGGACGTCATGCTCGCGTGCGCGGAGCAGCGCCTGGACGAGGTCGAGCTCGCGTGGCGCGACGCGTGGGCGGTGGCCGTGGTGCTCACGAGCGCCGGCTACCCGGGCAGCTACGAGAAGGGCAAGGTCATCACCGGGATCGAGGATGCCGAGGCCATGGACGGCGTGACCGTCTACCATGCGGGCACGGCGGTGCGCGAGGACGGCGAGCTCGTGACGAGCGGCGGCCGCGTGCTCGCGGTGACGGCGCTGGGCGAGACGTTCGAGGCCGCCCGGAACCTTGCGTACGAGGCGTGCGAGAAGATCGACTTCGAGGGCAAGACGCTCCGCCACGATATCGGCCTGCGCGCGCTGCGCGGCCGCGAGGCCTGGGCGTAACCGGGCGCTAGAAAGGACGTGCGCATGAGCCGAATGCGCTTCTACCCGGCCCTGTGGGCCTCGAAGGCCACTGCGCTCGCGCTGAAGGCCGCGGGCCGTACCGGCGGCCAGCTCCCGGGCGTGGTGGCCCATGCCATCGACCCGATGTTCCTCGACGATATCGAGAAGCCGGGGCGCGTGGTCTTCCTGTCCGGCACGAACGGCAAGACCACCACGACGAACGTGCTCTCGGATATCCTGCTCGACAACGGCATCCAGCACGTGTCGAACCGCTCGGGTGCGAACATCGTGAACGGCGTCGAGACCACGCTGCTCAAGAACGCCACGCTCACCGGCAGGCAGCGCGTCCCGTTCGCGGTCATGGAGCTCGACGAGGTGTCGTACCGCACGGTCATGCCGTATGTGGCGCCGGACATCTCGGTGGTGACGAACCTCTACGGCGACACGTTCACGCGCAGCGCCGACCCGGCCTACGTCTTCGACATCATGACGAAGTACACCCAGGCCTCGTCCAAGCTCGTGCTCAACGCCGACGACCTCATCAGCTGCCGCATCGCGCCGCAGGCGAGCGACCGCGTCTACTTCTCGATCGCCCACCTTCCGGAGGACACGCCGGGGCCGCAGGGGATCGTCTGCGACCTCACGGCCTGCCCCGAGTGCGGCGGCAAGCTCGAATACGACTGGTGCCACCTGCGCCACCTGGGCCATGCGCACTGCACGCGCTGCGGCTTCACGAACCCCGAGGCCGACTACGTGGTGACGGCCATCGACCACGAGGCCAAGACGTTCACCGTGCAGGAGCGCCGCGCGGCGGGCGCACCGGAGTACCGCTACCCCTTCAGCCTGTACTCCGTCGCGAACATCTACAACCTGCTCACCGTCGTCGTGACGGCCCGCGAGCTGGGGCTCTCGCCCGAGCAGATCGCGGCGTCGCTCGGCCGCGTGAGCCTGCCCTCGGAGCGCTTCGTGGAGCGCACGGCGGGCGGCAAGCGCGTCGTGACCATCGCGGCGAAGGGCGAGAACGCGACGGCGAACTCCGTGGCGTTCGATACGATCCGCAAGGAGCCGGGCACCAAGGCGGTGTTCATCGTCATCTCGGACGCGCATATGGCCGAGGTCCCCGAGGACACGGAGTACACCGGCTGGTACTGGCAGGCGGACTTCGAGTACCTGAACGACCCGGACATCAAGCAAATCGTGCTCTACGGCTGCACGGCGGACGACATCAAGCTCCGTCTGCTCATGGCCGGTATCGACCCGGGCATCATCGAGATCGTGGACGACCCCTCGAAGATCGCCGACGCCATCGACATCGAACATGTGGACGGCGCGTACATCGCACACTGCGTGACCGATGTCGAGATCGCGCACGAGACGGCGGACAAGCTGATCGACCGGATCCGGGAGGTGCGCGATGCGCGATAACACGGCGATCGAGATCTTGTTTCCGGAATACGGCAACCAGGGCGGCGACAACGGCAACGCGATGATCCTGCGCGAGAGCCTGCCCGAGGCGACGTTCATCGAGACGCCCTACGGCGCCACGCCGTACTTCGCGGACCATGAGCCGTCGCTCATCATGATGAACAGCATGCCCGAGATGCAGCAGGAAAACGCCATCAAGGCGCTCATGCCGCACAAGGCGCGCCTCCAGGGGCTCATCGACGCGGGCACGCCCGTGCTCTTCACGGGCATCGCGGGCGAGGTGCTCGCGCGCTCGATCGCGAACCCCGACGGCTCGACCGTCGAGGGGCTGGGCATCCTCGACGCGACGGTGGAGCGCCGGGAGCCGCAGCGCTTCCGCGACGTGAACCTCGGCGTGTTCGACCCCGGCGACGGCAGCGCGCCCATCGAGCTCGTGGGCTACAAGATCCAGTTCACGCAGGTGCGCGGCGACAACAGCCGGGACTATTTCTGCCAGAACGAGATCGGGTTCGGCCTGAACGATGGCACGAAGCTCGAGGGTTTCCGCGTGAAGAACCTCATGGTCACGTGGATGCTCGGGCCCCTGCTGCCGCTCAACCCGGATTTCACGGCGTGGCTGCTGCGCCTCGTGACCGGCGAGGAGGTGCGCCCGGCCTTCGAGGAGGCGTCGCGCGCGTCCTACGAGCGCCGGCTCACGGAGTTCCGCATCCCCGGCGTCGGCATGCACGTGTAGGGAGGCCGGCGCGCCGCGCGCAGGGCTGCACTGGGCGAGATCGAGGGTCGTCGCATTTGCCGTGGCGACCCTCGTTTTGTCGCGATGGCGCCATCCTGTGTATACGCGGTGCGGTTGGCGAGGTCGCGCTCGAGATGCGCTAGACTTCTCGCTTTAGTGTAATGGGGCGCACCCTTCGGGGACGCGCCCGACCTTGTGTGAGCCGGAAGGCGAGCTGATGACTCAGAACACGCGGGAACAGGCCGGGGCGCGCTGTGGGCGCGGCGCGATGGCCGGGGATGGCGCGCGGCATGCCGCGACGGCGGCGCCGACCGTGCCGACCACGTCGCAGGATACCCCGGCGCTTGAGCGCTCCCTGGGCACGAAGCCCGTGCTCCCGCTCTTCTTGCGCTACGCCTCCGTGTCGCTTCTGGGCGTGATCGCGCAGATCGCCATGGTCGTGTCCGAGGGCATCGTGGTGGGCAACGGCATCGGCGGGCACGGGCTCGCCTGCATGAGCATCGTCATGACCTTCGAGATCGTGAACCTCTCGTTTGGCAGCTCGTTCGGCCAGGGCGTGTCCACGGTGTGCGGCAAGCTGCTCGGCGCGGGCGACGTCGAGGGCGCGCGGCGGGCGTTCGGCCAGGGCTTCTGGTTCACGTTCCTCACGGCGCTCGCGGTGGCCACGGTGTTCTTCATCTTCACGCCGGTCATCGTCCCGCACATCGGTGCGACGCCGGACATCCTCGATGACACGATCGTCGCGGTGCGCATCTTCATGGTGGGCTACCCCTTCTGCATCACGGGACAGATGCTCTGCCAGATGCTCCGCCAGGACGAGCGCCCGGGGCTCGCGAGCGCGATCCAGACGGCGGGCTCGGTCGTCGCGGCGACGTGGCTCGTGGTGTCGGTCTTCGTGCTCAAGCTCGGCGTGGCGGGCGCGGCGGCGTACTACGCCATCTCGACGGGGCTGTGGTTTTTGGCGATCATCCCGTTCCTCAAGCGCCCCGCCCAGGCGAGGGGCGACGGCCAGAAGCGCGACCGCGGCCTCCTCGCGCTCCATGAGGGCGGCGTGTTCTCCATCAGGCTGAGCGACATCGCCGTGCGGCCGCGCCTCATGCGCGAGGTATGCGCGTACGGCTGCCCCATCTTCCTCGTGCAGATCTCGAGCGCGATCTATGTCGCGTTCATGAACGGTACGCTCGGCGCCGGCGGCGATTCGGAGGGCGTTGCGTCGTTCGCGGTCATCAACAGCTACTTCATGTACACGCTGAACATCGTGTGCATGGCGCTGGCCTACGCGCTCCAGCCCATCGCGGCGTACAACTGCGGGGCGGGCCATCGCAAGCGGCTCGCGCAGCTCATGGTGGACGCCCTGGTGGTCGAGGTCGTGTGCATCGGGATCCTCTCCACGCTCACGTCCCTAGCGGCGCCGGCGCTCTGCCTGGTGTTCTCGGGTGGCAGCCCAGGCCTCGCGGAGATGAGCGCGGGCCACGTGCGGATCGTGCTCATGCTCTGCGCGCTCGGCTTCTCGAGCCAGATCCTGAGCGCGTACTTCGAGAGCGTGGGAAGCACCGCCCGCGCCGTGGTCTTCGGCGTCATGCGCTACGTGGTGTTCGCCGTCCCGCTCATCGCGCTCATCCATGCGACGGCCGGGGCCGACTACATCTGGTGGGCGCTGCCCATCGCCGACGGCCTCACGTTCATTCCCGTGGTCATCGTCGCCGCGCTGGAGGCGTACCGCCTGATGGGTTGATTGGGGACGTGTTCCAACCAACCCATTTTTTGCGTCGATGGGTTGATCGGGGACGGGTTCCAACCAACCCATTTTGGCGCCGGATTCCCAAATTGGGCGAAACGAGCGGTTTATAGGGGGTGGGCTGAGTAGCTGGCGAAGTCGTAACCTCACTGCCTGCGGTTTCTCCAGTCCGCAACCCCTCGCTACTTCCGGGGGTACCCATAAAGCGCTCGTTTCGCGCCATCTGGGTTCGCGAACCATCCGCTGTGCGAAAAAAGTCGCCCGATGCCGAAGCGCCAAGCGGCCCGAGGGGCCTTAGCGCTCTGGAAAATGGGTTGGTTGGAACACGTCCCCAACCAACCCATTCGGCCGGGTGATTAAGCCTTTCTGCTGAGAGCGTGGAAATTGCTCTGCGCGGGAGGGTATGCCGTATTCTAAAACCTTACATACGCTGCGCGTTCCCCAACGGGGAACCGCGTCCTCGCCCCTGGCTGCGCACCGGGTGGCGGAGCATGAGAAGGGAGTGCCGGATGTCCAAGCCCCTGCGGTTCCACCTTGCCCTGTGGGCGTCCAAGGCGACCGCGTTCGCGCTGAGGGTCGCGCATCGATCCGGTGGTCAGCTTCCCGGCGTCGTGGCGCTGCGCCTCTGCCCCGATTTCCTCTCGTACGTGGGCGTGCCCGCGCATACGGTGTTCGTGACGGGCACGAACGGCAAGACCACCACGACGAACCTCATAGCTGACCTGCTCGGCGCCTGCGGCAAGCAGCCGCTCATCAACCGCGCCGGCGGCAACGTGACGGCGGGCATCGCGAGCACCCTGCTCAAGGATGCCACGATCGGTGGCCGGGCACGACGCGACTACGCCGTGCTCGAGCTCGACGAGCGCTGCGCCAAGCAGGTGTTCTCCCATATCACGCCCGAGCTCATCGTGGTGACGAACCTCTACCGCGATACCTTCACGCGCAACGCGCACGTGGGCTATGTGGCCGACATCCTCTCCAAGAGCCTGCCCGCAGCGTCGAAGCTCGCGCTCAACGCCAATGACCTCATCAGCGGGCGCCTGGCGCCCCAGTGCGGGCAGCGCGTCTACTTCGCCCTCGACGAGCTGCCGGGCGATACCCGCGCGCCCGAGGGCATCGTCAACGACCTCAACGCTTGCCCCGTTTGCGGGGGTCGTCTCGTCTACGACTACTGCCACCTGGGCCATGTGGGGCGCGTTCGGTGCGCGTCCTGCGGTCTCGAGAACCCCCCGGCGGCATACGAGGCGGTCGACGTGGACCCGGAGGCGCAGCTCATCACGGTGCGCGAGAACGCTGTGCCCGGCACGCCGAGCATGCGCTACCACTTCAGCGCCGGTTCGGTGAGCGACCTGTACAACCTGCTCTCCGCCATCACCGCGGCGCGCGAGCTGGGTCTTTCCGCTCAGGAGATCGCGTCGGCGCTCGAAGGGGGCGTGGGCGTCGTGGCATCGCGCTACAGCGAGGTCGTCGCCGGCGGCAAGCGGCTCGTGCGCATCGCATCCAAGGGCGAGAACGGCATGGCCTGCTCGCGCGGGTTCGCCAACATCCGCCGCGAGCCGGGCAGCAAGGCCGTCGTGCTCATGCTCGAAGACTACTACATGGCGAAGGACCCGACATCGACGGAGTTCATCGGCTGGTTCTACGAGACCGATTTCGAGTATCTCGCCGACCCGAGCATCGCGCAGGTGGTCATCACCGGCGTGCGTTCGGAGGACATGATGCTGCGGGCGCTGCTCGCGGGCATCGATCCGGCCAAGATCGCCCGGGCGAAGGACGGCATCGAGGCCGCCCAGGTGGTGGACTGGCAGCACGTGGACGCGGTGTACTATTCCCATGCCATCCATAACGAGCATGTGGCCGAAGAGAGCCGCAACCATCTCGCCCGGCTCATCGAGGGTAAGGAGGCCGCATGATGGCGCGCCCGGTGATCGAGAGCCTGTTCCCTGAGTTCTGCAACCAGGGCGGCGACAACGGCAACATGATGTACCTGCGCGCGAGCTTGCCCGAGGCCGAGGTCATCGAGACCGGCTTCACGGATGAGCCGGCGTTCGCCACGCGCGACGTCGACTTCATCTACCTGGGCTACATGACCGAGGAAGAGCAGGAACTCGTAGCGGCGAAGCTCATGCCGCTGCGCGATCGGCTTATCGAGCTCGCGAATGCCGGCTGCACCATGCTCTTTACGGGCAACGCGGCGGAGCTCTTAGGCGAGGGGATCGCCATGGCGGACGGCCATGTGGTGCAGGGGCTGCGGCTGTTCGATTTCACCTGCGCGCAGGACCTTTCCGACCGCATCGTCGAGGTGTTCCTCGGGCGCTTCGAGGAGGAGCGGGACGCACCCGCGCAGGCGTCCGACGAGGAGAGCGCTGCCGCCCAGGGGGCCCTCGAGATCGTGGGCTACAAGATACAGTTCACCCGCGCGCGGACAGGTGACGGCACGGCGGCGTTCGCCGGCGCGTTGCCGTTCTGCACGGCCGAGGTGGGTTTCGGCCTGAACCGGGAGAGCCGCCTCGAGGGCTTTAGGTACAAGAACCTCTTCGCTACCTGGCTGTGCGGCCCGCTGCTGCCCCTGAACCCGCTATTCACCGAATACCTTATGGCACGCATGGGGCGTCGCTCCGAGGCGGCTTTCCGCAGTGAGGCCCTGGAGGCATACGCCAAGCGGCTCGAGGAGTTCCGGACGCCGGGCATCAAGATGCCCATCTAGCCGCGTATCGCGCATTTGCCCGGTAGGGCATGCGTCTGCAGCGCGCTTCTACGGACACCGGAAACCCAAACGGCGCGAAACGAGCGGTTTGTAGGCACCCTCGGAAGTAGCAAGGGGTTGCGCGCCAACGGAACCGCAGGTAGCGAGCTCGCTCCTTCGCCGGATACTTGGCGTACCCCCTATAAACCGCTCGTTTC